>JBBKXV010000093.1:0-1306 GCA_037969665.1 Candidatus Altimarinota bacterium | reverse complement strand
TGGACGATCTCTACCGTTACACCATTCCAAGGGTCTGACGGCTGGACAGGCGTGGTGTTTACTTGCACAGTTGCAGCTTGAGTGGGTGCCACTGGCACACTCTGACTACAGCCTGTGATTAACAGTGTTGTACAAACTATCAAAGAACGTATGAGCATTAATTAATGCCCCTTTCTAGTGTTGATCACAGTCGCAGCCGAGGCTCGCCCATGTCCCGCGTATGCTAACGGATTCTCAGTATTTGTCTAGACAAGAAAAAACCCACCTCGATACGAGTGTGGGCAGGAGGACGGCATGGCAGCCGATGTACCTCAATGGAGGAAGATTCCATTAGATACATGAGTATTAAACAACTCTTTTAATGAAAAGCAATAATTTATTACAAGACTAAGTCTGATGTGAGTTATCTACATCATTATTTAAAAAGCTACTTAGAAAATCATCCAAACTCTTAGAAACAAACTGAACTTCTCCCTGATCGTACATCCAGTAATAGACCCCACCATCAGCAGTACTGACATCTAAAAGAAAGAGATTGTTACAAACATCACTTGCAATGACAATATATTGAGAGGCATCAAAATCAGGGTAAGGGCTCTCCCTGAGATTAGAGAGCGTCTGCGTGGCAGTATTATAGTGATATTCTCTCTTATCTCCATTGTAGCGTATACCAATGTGATTAAAGTAGAACACCTTTAATACATCGCAATCTCCCCTTACCGTGTCTGGCACTGGCCGTCCCCCATTATGCTGCATTAAAAACTCTATATACTGATTTGGAAGCATACAATGAAGCTGTGAAGATGCTTCTATGAGCTCTTCATTGGTAGGCGGCGAGTAGCTTTGGATAATTTTTGGGTGCATATTGTCGTGAGATCAAAATAAAAAACCTCAGCTGGAGAGTAATCTGAAACTACTACTTCCCCTTCGCAATAATCGTACGAATAGGAAATGGGATCTCAATACCAGCCTTATCAAAGGCCTTCTTGATCTCTATCACCGCCTTACTCTTTGCCTCTAAATACTCTCTTTGCGTGGTATTTTGTATCCAAAACCGCACCTGTGCATCTATGGAGCTACTACCAAAAGAATGAAAGAAAACTTCAATATCCCTTGTAGCATCCTGATGTAGGCCACTCAATGCCCCTGAGACGGTCTTCTGAGCATTTTCCAATGCTGTATCATAGGCAACACCCACTTGTACGTCTACCCTTCTATAGACCAGCTCAGAGTAATTGGTCACTGTATTCTGAAAGACATCCTTATTGGGGATATAAATCGTCTGCCCTTGGAAGGTCTGTACCAC
>JBBKXV010000092.1:0-1041 GCA_037969665.1 Candidatus Altimarinota bacterium | reverse complement strand
TCTGACAATTATAGTAAATAGATTTATCATTAACAATAAATAAAATATCTTGTCATGATTGATGTGAAACCTGACGAAATATCAGCAATAATCAAACAACAACTTGCAGGGGTTAAGTCAGAGACTGAGCTTGAGGAAATTGGTACGGTTCTCCAAGTAGGAGATGGTATTGCAAGGGTATATGGTCTATTAAAAGCTCAAGCGGGAGAGCTTGTAGAGTTTGATACTGGTACTCAAGCGATAGTACTTAACTTGGAAGAAGACAATGTAGGAGTTGTATTACTTGGGTCTGCAGATGGGATCAAAGAAGGATCTACTGTAAGAAGAACTGGTAGAATTGCTTCTCTTGAAGTAGGTGAAGGTATGCTTGGTAGAGTAGTAACTCCACTAGGAGAGCCAATTGACGGTAAAGGACCTATTACTGGTATTAAGTACGAAATGCCTCTAGAAAGAAAAGCTCCTGGAGTACTTTTTAGACAACCCGTAAATGAACCACTACAAACTGGGATCAAGGCAATTGATGCAATGATACCTATTGGAAGAGGACAAAGAGAGTTGATTATTGGTGACCGTCAGACTGGTAAAACAGCGATTGCCATTGATACGATCATCAATCAAAAAGAATTTTACGACAGAGGAGAACCCGTATACTGCATCTATGTAGCATCAGGTCAAAAAGCTTCTACCGTAGCACAGGTTGCAAAGTCTTTGGAAGAAAATGGTGCTATGCCATATACTGTAATAGTAACTTCTGCCGCTTCTGACCCTGCAGCACTTCAGTTTTATGCACCATTTGCAGGAGCAGCGATTGGAGAGTTCTTTAGAGATACAGGAAGACCAGCATTAATCATTTATGATGATTTGTCAAAGCAAGCGGTTGCCTATAGAGAGGTATCGCTTCTATTGAGAAGACCTCCAGGAAGAGAGGCATACCCAGGTGATGTGTTTTACCTTCACTCAAGATTATTGGAGCGTGCAGCAAAAGTAATTGCAGATGATGGTATTGCAAAAGAAATGAATGACCTTCCAGAATCATTGAAA
>JBBKXV010000091.1:0-1282 GCA_037969665.1 Candidatus Altimarinota bacterium | reverse complement strand
CCCCTCTACTTGCCGCCTTATTACTCATAAGCATTACCTACCACCTCTATGATTATTTTTGATAAACTCTCGAAAAGTTACGGTACTCGAAGTGTTTTGGAAGACTTTTCCGCATCTGTTACTCCTGGCGAGTTTGTATGTATTACAGGACCTTCCGGAGCAGGGAAGTCGACGCTCATTCACCTCATGATTGGTCACGAGAAACCCACGTCGGGCGCGATGATTATTGATGACAATCATATTGAACTTATGGATAGTGCAACGACTCAGATGTATCGCCGGAAGATTGGGATTGTTTTTCAAGACTATAAGCTTTTGCCACAAAAGACGGTGTATGAAAATGTAGCCTTTGCTTTAGAGGTTTGTGGTGATTCGCCTGAGGCTATTCATAGTAATGTTCCGAAGGCGCTCGATCAGGTAGGACTGCTCAAACGACAAAACCAGTACCCTCGCGAGCTCTCTGGTGGAGAGGCACAACGTACGGCCATTGCTCGCGCTCTTGTGCACAGCCCCAAACTTATTTTGCTCGATGAGCCTACGGGGAACCTCGATAAGGAGGCTTCGAAGAACATTGTAGATATTCTCAAGGCTATTAATAAAACGGGGACAACGGTGATCATGACGACTCATAATACGGATATTATTCAGTACGTAGATGGGCGAATGATTGTGCTGGATGGAGGGCGGATGACCTATGACGGTGAGACGAAGTCGTACCAGCAGTAAAAAGAAAGAGAGTCACATAGACTCTCTTTTTTGTAGGCTACAGCTGGAAGGTTTGGTCTACCTTTTCTATAGAGAAAGTAGACAGCTCCTCTCTGACTTGCCTTGCGGAGATAATATTGAGCGTTTGAACTAGTGCATCGTACAAAGCTGGATTCAGTTTTTCCAAATACTCATGCTCCTCTTTCGAGAGTGAGTCGTTGGTTGTCCAGGAAACTCGGATATCTTCGATACGGTTAGCGAGTGCTCTTGTATTGAAGACCATAGTATCTAATGCTTCTACATTCATATAATTCCCCTGTCTTTTTTTATTTCATCACAGTTTTATGACAATATAGACATAATGTCAATATATGTTGTACAATACTATCATTACACCTTTTGATACAACTATGTTTTACCCATATCTAGTACTGATTTTGCCATCTTTGCTGAGCTTGATCATCATGCCATTTACGACAATCTTCGTAGCAAAGAGACTTATGAAGATTGAAAGTCCTAAATTGGTCTATAAACATCAGTTTATCAATGTATTTCTTTGTACCTTGCTTTCAGGGAT
>JBBKXV010000090.1:0-1677 GCA_037969665.1 Candidatus Altimarinota bacterium | reverse complement strand
GGTATGCACGTTGAAGTCACCCAAACTATAAAAGATGGTGCAAAAGAAAGAAAACAACTCTATAAAGGAGTGATCATAAAAATGCATGAAAAAAAGTCTCTACATGCTACATTTACCGTACGAAAGATGGTTGATGGAATAGCAGTGGAAAAGATTTTCCCTATCCACGCACCATCTATTGAAATCAATGTGCTACGTGGAAGTAAGGTAAGTAGAGCTAAGCTATACTACCTCAGAGATCGAAGTGGTAAGAGCACTCGTCTCAAAGAAAAGCCTCTTACATACCCAGATCTAGAGCTCAATACTGAGTATTCTGAGTCTATGCTAGAGCCTACTCCTGTAAAAGTAGAGGCACCAGTAGTAGCAGAAGAAGCTGCCCCAGAGGTAGTTGCACAAGAAGTACAAGCTGAAGAAGCAACATCTACTCCTGAAGCAACAACTCCAAGTGAAGAAAAGAAAACAGACTAATAGTCATATACTGCTCCTAGGAAACTACGGAGCACACAATCTAGGAGATGAGGCAATCTTTGCCTCTCTCCTTTTTTATTGTAAAAAAAACTATGGAGAAACCGTCAAGATATCTGCCCTAACTGACAACCACACCTTTGTACAGAAACACCTTTCAAACAATACCGTCACCTGTTACCCACTTTTTCCCGTAGGATTTCGTAGTATTTTGAAGTATCTATGGCCAGCATTAAAAAATAAATCACGCTTACGGGATGTCGATTTTGCGCTCTTTGGAGGTGGTGGGCTGTTCACTGATAGCGTCAGCATACATGCTGTTGTGATTTGGTTTGTACAGTTTCTTTACGTCCGCTACTACCTTGGGATACCCGTGGTAACCTATGGGCAGAGTATTGGACCACTCCATACAAAGGTAGGAACATGGCTCACGACTTTTGCTATGAAGCGTATGCAGTCTTGCTATGTACGGGATCTGGCATCTCTCTCTTGGTTAACACAAAGAGGTATTGCAGCCACCACCATACACGATCCTGCATTGCATCTGGTGCATATAAAAGAACATACCACTCCTCAAGGTCTCCATATTGCGATATCTTTACGCCCTTGGAAAGATGTACAGCCACTGCTACGGCACATGGTAACTATACTCAAAAAGAACTATAGTCATGCGACTATTCATCTTATTCCTATGCAGCCAGGATCTGGTGAGGGGGACACGGCACTCATGGTAACAGCACAACAGGCACTGCAACATGAGGGAATAACAGCCCTCTTACATGCACCTAGCTCCTATGCAGAGGTCCAGTCACTTCTTGCCCAGTGTGACGTCTCCATAGGTATGAGGCTTCATTTTTGTATCCTATCTGCCACGGTGGGTACGCCTTTTCATGCCATAGCGTACAGCCCCAAGGTTTCTGAGATAGCAACAGAGCTCGGGATGACCTGGGAGGATATGCAACATAGTACAGAAGCTAGTTTGACTCTATCAATAGATACACTCGTAAATAACAGAGCATCGTTGACTGCTCGCCTACAGAAAACTATGGATCACATCACCTCCTCTATACCCAACCAAGCTTTGTAAGCGCATCAAACGCTGCCATTTCCTCTGCTTTTTGCTTACTACTTCCCTCTCCTGTCCCTAGGAGCTCATTTCCCTTGAAGACCCCCATGATAAATATTTTGTCATGATCCGGACCAGTGTGACTT
>JBBKXV010000089.1:0-4733 GCA_037969665.1 Candidatus Altimarinota bacterium | reverse complement strand
GCTTAAAATCCTAGCAGGGATCTATCTCCCAGATAAGGGTGGAAAGGTTGCAATTAAGGGCAGACTAGCACCATTTCTCGAGCTGGGCGCAGGGTTTCACCATGAATTAAGTGCTAGGGAAAATGTATATCTCAACGGTACATTACTGGGATTAACCAAGGAGTACTTGGATACACATCTCAAGCAGATCATAGCCTTTGCTGAGTTGGAGGAGTTTACTGAGCAAAAGCTCAAGTACTTTTCTAGTGGTATGCAGGTGAGGCTAGCTTTCTCTGTTGCTATGCATTCCAATAGTGATATCTATCTGTTAGATGAAGTTTTGGCAGTGGGAGATGCTAGTTTTCAAGAAAAGTGTTTTGATGAGTTCAAAAAATTGAAGAAAGCAGGAAAAACCATCATTTTGGTGACGCATGATCTAGGAGCCGTGGAGCAATTTGCTTCACGGGTGGTGTATATCCGACATGGAAAGGTGGAGGGTGATGGAGAGGCGGCTGTGATTATCAAGCAGTATCTCGATACGGAAAATTGCAGATAGTATCTTGTACAGTATGTATAGAGTTATTGAAATAACTTCAGTAACTCTACTTCAACCATCTTATGGTCTAGTTTTTTTAGCTGCATTTCTTGTGATCTAATGATGGAGACCCGTAACTCTTCATCAAACAGTATCTCGTGCAATAGACATGCTACATTGGGATAGAGTTTTTTATCAAACATCACTCCGCCATCTCCCAGGGTATAGGGAATGGCTGAAGAAGCATAGGCAAGAATGGGTATATTATGGTTCATACACTCCACAAGTGGCATAAAAAATCCTTCGTGTTCACTCATACTAAAAAAGATATCCGCATGGTTGAGGTAACTCGTCAGTACCTCGTAGGATACCTTGCCAAGGAGGGAAATGTCTTGATGCAGAACAAGATCCTTGATCATGAGTTCTAATTCCTTGGTATATGTCTCAAAAGATGGTGATCCTATGAGTGCTACGTGGAGCTTTTGATTGGGATAGATCACCTTGTATGCTGCGATGGTTTTAAGAATATCCTTATGGCCCTTATGAGGCACACGTCGTCCGTAAAACAATACAATCTTTTCACCATGCTCTTGTCGTTTGGCTAACTGCGCAGAGGTAGTGGGGTCTTCCTTGGTATAGGTACTCTCAGGTACAAGTAGGGGAATGGTATGTACCTTTTTTGCGCCCAGCTCTTGTAGCTCTGCAGCACTATAGTCAGACATAGCTACGCAAATATCAGCATGAAGCGCCACCTCTGCTAGCTCCTCTCTTGCCATCCACTGCTCCATCACTAGGCTTCGTTGGTATGCTCGAAAGTACTCTCCTGGAGTGATGTTATGATAAAAGAGTATTTTTTTCTTTGCCTTTGTTTGGATAAAGAAATCACTCATAGTAGCATCTGAAGATCCCATTTGGTAGGTCAGGATACGATCTGAGACATCTAGCTGTGGAGTAAATGTCGTCCCATAGGAGGTTGCATTGTCATGAAGATGGTGAGCTACAATACTACTACTATCCTTTTCTGATAGGAGCTTGGAGAGTGCAATAGTATACATTCCCATGGCATCACCGTGGGCCAAGGTAGAGATGAGGTGAGTGGTCTTCAAGAGGTGTGGTGTTGATAATATAATCTAGAAGGGAAAAAAGAGAGGGTTACCCATGTTTCAAGCTCGCTATTTCTTTTTTGAGAGCAATAAGTTCTCTCGTACTTTTTTTCTCTTTTGCTTTGAGTAGCATAATTTGCTCCGTTAGTAACTCTACATGGTGGAGGCTATGGTTGGCATCCCACCTGAGATCTGAGAGACGTTCCTCCGCCTTGGTTATCACGGGCATGAGGTGAGATGATAGTGCTTGAAAATACTTCCAAAGGATAAAGGAAGCTACCTGACCCAAAACCCCTTTGCGGTGTGAAGGCAGTGGGGTGAGGTAGGACTGTAGCCGCTTTGGGGCTCGTTCTTTTTCCAAGATTGGCTCGTATTTGGAGATGTGCTCCAACAGTGTGAGTTGCTTGGATGAAAGATGCTGCAGCGTCTTTTGTAGTCCTTGGGAGAGCTTGGTATGTTGTGGGCCAGTGGTGGTAAACATGAACTATACAACAAAGTTAATAATTTTTCCAGGGACGAAGATCTCTTTTCTTACACCGGCTGCTATATACTTTTGTACTTCAGGTAGTGCTTTTGCCATATCTAGAGCATCAGTTTTGCTGGTTTGTAGTGTGACTTCTACCACACCTTTTACCTTACCATTGACCTGTACTGCAATCTGAATACTTCCGCTTGCCGCAAGTGAGGCGTCATATGCAGGCCAAGGCTGGAGATGTATAGACTCTTTGTGCCCAAGAATTGCCCATAACTCCTCAGTCATGTGAGGGGCATACGGAGCAAGTAGTGTGATGATCGTTTTATAGCTTGTGATACTGATATTTTCTTGTTCTGTAAGATGATTGGTGAGCTTCATGAGGTCTGACACCACAGTATTAAAGGACATTTGATCTATCCCCTCTGTGACGGACCGAATAGTTTTATGAAGCACGGAAATATCTTCGCTGCCTGTTTCTGTAAGTTTATCTTGTAGTCTCCATACTTTTTGTAAAAACCGGTGAGTCCCTTCTATTCCAGAGGTGCTCCATGGTTTGGATGCATCAAAGGGTCCCATAAACATCTCGTAGGTACGAAATGCATCAGCTCCTACTCTGGTAATGGTGTCGTCAGGGTTGATGACATTTCCGCGGGACTTACTCATCTTTACCCCATCTTCACCCTGGATCATTCCTTGGTTTCGTAGACCTTGAAAGGGTTCTTTGGTGGGTACTGCGCCGATATCATAGAGGACCTTATGCCAAAATCGTGCATACAAGAGATGCAATACAGCATGCTCCGCTCCGCCCACATACGTGTCTACTGGAAGCCACTTTTTGAGCAGGTCCTTATCTGCTAGCTCTGTTTCATTGTGTGGATCAATATATCTGAGGTAGTACCAGCAGGATCCACCCCATTGTGGCATAGTGTTTGTTTCACGTTTTCCTACGCCACCACAGGTAGGACAGGTGGTATTTACCCACTCTTCTATGCTCGCCAGTGGACTTTCTCCTGTACCTGTTGGTTCATATTTTTCCACCGCAGGTAGGACCACAGGTAGATCCTTTTCTGGTACTGCCACTACTCCACAAGACTTACAATGTATCAATGGGATCGGCTCTCCCCAATATCTTTGTCTTGAAAAAATCCAGTCACGTAGTTTGTATTGTGTGGTACCCTTTCCTGTATCGGTTTTTTCTAATGCTTCCGTTATGGCATGTTGTGCATCTGTACTAGTCATTCCAGAAAACTCTGAAGAGTTATAAAGAACCCCAAGCTCCGTGAATGCACGTTCTTTAAGGTGTTCATCAGCTGTGGGTTGTCCCTCTTCGGCTATGACTCCAATTACTGGTAACTCTTTTAGCTGAGCAAATTCATAGTCACGATCATCATGGGCAGGTACACCTACCACAGCGCCAGTGCCATAAAAACCTAGGACATAGTCGCCCACAAAGATAGGGTGAGACTCACCAGTAAAGGGGTGGATGGCGTAGGCTCCGGTAAATACTCCTGTTTTTTCCTTTGCTAGCTCTGTTCGTTCTAGATTAGACTTTTGCAATGCTTGTTGTACATATGCGCGCACTTCATCTGCCTGATCAGCAGTAATAATATCTTGTAGTGCTTCATGCTCGGGTGCAATGACAATAAACGTTGTTCCAAATAGAGTATCCACACGAGTGGTATAGGTAGAGATGTGAATATCTGCTTTATCTTTTATATTCCAAAATACCTCTGTACCAGTACTTTTTCCAATCCAGTTTCGTTGCATTTCCTTGATATGCTCTGGCCAGTCAAGGTCATCGAGATCGATGAGCAGTCTCTCTGCGTATTCTGTTATTTTAAGGACCCATTGCCTTATGGCTTTTTGCTCTACGGTAGAACCACATCTATCACACTGATTTCCATTGACCACTTCCTCATTGGCAAGACCTGTCTTACAGCTAGGACACCAGTTGATAGGAAGGCTTGATTCATAGGCTAGCCCTCTGTGAAATAACTGGAGAAATATCCACTGCGTCCATTTATAATAGCTCGGATCAGTAGTGTTTACCTCACGGTCCCAGTCGTAGGAAAACCCAATTCGTTTGAGTTGTTCTCTATACCTGTTGATATTTTTCTCTGTGGTCACTGCTGGGTGGGTGCCTGTTTTGATGGCGTAGTTTTCAGCGGGGAGCCCAAAGGCATCCCAACCCATGGGATGGAGGACGTCATATCCAAGCATACGACTTTGTCTTGCGAGGATGTCTGTGGCGATATATCCAAGAGGGTGTCCCACATGGAGCCCTTCACCTGAGGGGTATGGAAACATATCTAGGATATACCTTTTTTTATCGCTATTATTTTTGGTAGAGTAGAGCTTTGTTTGTAGCCAAGTATCTTGCCATTTCTTATCATTTGCTGCGAAGTCGTATGCATTGCTCATAGTACTGCTTAGGATCATAAATAACCTCGGGTAGTATAGTGGGGAAATGGTGAATTGTGAATGGGGAGTTGAGAATTTACATGATATAATGTGGTGGCATGTATTTTGTAGTATACTGTAATGATAGTTTTTCACATATAAATATGAAAAAGATACTCCATTCCCTTATTATTGTTCTTAGTTTGGTTGCACTTTTTAGCTCATCCATCTGGGTGCATGC
>JBBKXV010000088.1:0-4211 GCA_037969665.1 Candidatus Altimarinota bacterium | reverse complement strand
CTTGGGGACTCGAGCATACACCAAAGGGGTATAAGTTTACACTGACGAAGCTCATTGGTATCAATCTCATTGCTAGTATTATCCTTGGTGGAGTGTTTTATCTTGTAGGCATTACCAAGATTATTGACGATGACCTCGAGAGTCGTATACCTTTTCTAAGTAGCCAAGAACACCACGGAGCACTTTGGGACAACCCTATGGAAGGAATGTTACAAGGTAGAATCTTGCGTATCAATAAAGAGGTAGAACCATTCTTTGAGCTAGAGGACCGTAGAGGAGAGTCATGGCATATCTACTACAATGACCAAACGATGATCAGAGTACCACTTATGGAAACACTGCTCGTACGCATCAAGGGTGTATCTCGTGGAGAAAAGATGCTAGATGCGACCTATGTTTTACCAGAAAAAGCACCAGTACCACTAAGGCGTCAGTCTCAAGTACTACAGCCCTAGTGCAACGACAAAGACTATTTATTCCTCTTTCTCATCATGGTGGCTCTCTTGCATATTCAAAGAACACTTTTCAGAAACGATGTATAGATAATTAATCATAGCATCAATATTGTGGAGAGCATGTCTATGATCATCATCAGATTGAGTCACAGAAAGGTCTTGTCCTATCTCTAAGAACACATTCAAAAAATCCATCACACATTCAGGAAGGCCACAAGGCTCCCCTACTCCTTCATAGGCTTCATCCTCTATAAACTCAGGAAGCACAACACCACTTGTCTCTACCTCACGCAACCATACATAGCTTTTTTGCAGTGCCGATAGTAGATCCTTCTCAAGAGTTTCCCAGATAACTCTTTTATTTCCCTGCTGCGCAATGGCATTCCACATAGACTCCAATGCACTATCAGTACACTCCTGTAGCTTTGCTTTCACTTGCTCTATTACCTTGGTAGTAGAAAGAAAGACGAAATACTCATCCATCAATACCTCCCCCTCTCTAACTTCTATCAGTTTCTCAAGAGACTGTTGGTGCTCTATCCCTACTTGCTCTACCAGTTGCCCATGGCAATGCACAAGGTTTCTTTGAACCTCAAGTATTGTATCTCTACTAGGCATACCACCACAATCATGAATCATATTCCATATTTTTCGTCGCAATGACGCGACTTCCACAATACGCTGCTGTATGATTTCTATCTCATGTGTACACCCAAGCTGTCCTAACTGCTTGCGCTCATTTTTTGCTATTATACTCACAGCCTTACTATGTATCATATAATCCTTTGACTTATACCCGTACCACACGTACTACCTTGATGGTCTCACCTATGATTTTTTCAATGGTAAATACCAGTGAACCAATACCTATGGGCACCCCTACCTTGGGCAGTGGAGAAAAGTTACTATGTAAGAAGTCCTCAGTGGTCCTATTTCCTTTGAGGCTAGTATTAAAAAAGTTATTAATATCCACCACAGAGGCTTTTCCCAATACCAAGATTTCATCACGTGAGATGCGATGAATAAACTGTTCATCAAGATCCGTTTCATCGGCGATATCGCCCACCACCTCTTCCAAAATATCTTCTAAGGTTATCATACCAATGGCCTTTCCATCAGGATCTACCACCACCGCAAGATGGTTGTGCAACAACTGAATCCGACGCAATGCTACATCAAATGTCATATCCATTGGAAGCAACAAGGACTTCCGCGCGATACTTCCAAGTGTTACTTCTTCATTATCTCCTGAACACATCATGATCAGCGCATCATCTTTATGTAACACTCCTACAACTGACTCCTTTGTGCCATCATATATAGGGAAACGTGAATATATTGACTCCATAATTCCTTCCCTGGCCTCTTCAAGCTCCATATGGTGCGCGTACATGACAATAGAAGACAATGGTACCATTCTATCCTTTAAGGTCACATCATTGAGCTGAAAAATATTATGAATCATACTTTTTTCACCACTATCTAGTGCGCCATCAAGTGTACCCATATCTAGCATGGCTCGAATTTCCTCCTCATAGTGTATCTCCGTGGACTGATGTCCCCCTGTTAATGCATTAGTAAGTATAGAGAGAGGTACCGATACTGGAGTCAACGCCCAGGATAATGCATGTACCACCGGAGCAAACTGAGCTGAAATACGCTCAGCATGCGCAGAGCAAAAGGCTTTTGGTGCTATTTCTCCAAATACTAAAATCATGAGCGTCATTACTCCTGTGGCAATACCTACCCCACTATCACCAAACAAGGATGTGGCCACCACAGTAGCGTATGCAGCTGAGCCGATATTTACAAGATTGTTTCCTATCAAGATAGTGATGAGAAGCTTTCTAGGTCTCGACTTGAGCTGCTGTACCAAGGTTGCATGGGGAGTTCCTGCCGCCACCATTTTACGTACCTTGAGATCTGATAAGGAAAAGTATGCCAATTCTACCCCTGAGAAAAAACTAGAAAGTGCCAAAAGCACAAAGAGGATAAGTAGGTTAAACCACATGGTATCTATTGGGAGAGGTGTATGATGTAAAGCAATTTTTTATTATAACGAACGCATTTTGTTCGAATATGTCAAAAATGCAAGAGCATTTTGTATATAGGGCACAGAGAGTAAAAAGGATCCACCAACGAGGATCAGACAACAACAGAAAGACAATACATCTAGTGCCTTTCAAATATATTACACACCTTTACTTTTGCCTCTCAAAGTCAATAAATCCCCTCTCCACCTTCACAGAAACAAGTCGTACCTTCAAACGGTTTCCCACCCTCTCTCCTCTTGGCCTCATGAGCATTCCCTCCACAGGAAAATCGAGAAGACGAACCCATGTACCTCGCTCTGAAGCACCCGTAATAACGGCTTCGAACACCTGTCCTATTTTACTTTCTAGTAGCAAGGCATCTGCTGCCTTTTCTATCTGTCTCTCCACTTTCTTGGCATTGTCCTCCATGAGAGTGCAATGCTCTGCAAGCCTATTTAACTCATCTTTTGAATAAGGCATGGGCTTCTTGGCAAGAACAGCTTTTACCATCCGGTGACCTATAAGGTCAGGAAATCTCCTATTTGGAGCAGTGGAGTGAGCATAATCTTGTACAGCCAGTCCAAAGTGCCCCTCCGTAGAACCTCCAGGGTACTCTACGATGTACTCTCCAGGACCAAGGAGCTTGACTACACTAAGCGAAAGGTCTGGAAAACGCAAAGGATCAGCCTCTTTGGATGCGGTCAAAAACTTATCCAGGGCCTTTGAATCCGGTGTATCTGGCAAGCTAACACCGTGAGTAGCAGCTAGCTCTACTATATTATCCCACCGTTTTGGAATACGCACTATTCTCCTTATTGATGGGACCTTATTTGCAAATAAAAACCGAGCCACTGCACCGTTTGCTGCTACCATACACTCTTCGATAAGCTCTGTAGCCACATTACTCTTTTGTATTTCGAGATCTGTCACCATTTCATCAGTAAATACTGGTCGTCCTTCTATAGTCTCTAAGTGAAGAGCCCCCTGCCTTGTGCGCCGCTCCTTGAGACGTTGCGAAGCAGTGACCTGATCTATTATTGCTGCTTGAAGCTCCTTATTTTCTGCAAGGGCAGCAGGCACTTCTCCATCCTCCCCCAACCATGCTCCAATAGAGCTATATGCCAACTTGGCATAGTTGTGCACCATACCAAGATATACTTTTTCTGACACTACTTTTCCCTCACTATCTACCTCCATGTCCATGATCATAGCCGCGCGATCCTCCCCAGGATTAAGCGATGTCTTATCTGTGGAAAGCTCTTCGGGAAGCATAGAAAATATCCCCCCTGCGGTATACACTGAGGTGGTATTGTGCTCCGCATGCTTATCTATCGCAGAGTGCAATGGTACCAATGCATCCACATCCGCAACCGCCACAAGCAAGCGAGTATGGCCGCTGGGCAACATCTCAGAAGCAGTGAGCTGATCGAGGTCCTCTGAATCATCATTGTCTATGGAGCACCACAACAGCCCCCTGAGATCCTCTATGGACTCATCTATGACTGGCTCAGTAGTAGCCTGGAGCTCAGCATAAACCTTGGGTGAAAAGGTATCTCGAAAACCATTATCTCGCATGGCCTTTGAGGCTAGGCGCTCGAGGGTCTGTTTATGCGTTTCTTTTGGTCTTTTATGTCCCTTCTGTTGATGACTTTTTTTCGTTCTTTTATAGCTCATGGAATGTAGGATGTACTAATATAATTGTAATAGCTTAGTATACCATACC
>JBBKXV010000087.1:0-2454 GCA_037969665.1 Candidatus Altimarinota bacterium | reverse complement strand
GTATAGAGGGAGTAAGTATTATTGGAGGACCAAGTCAAAAAATAGGTGTTGTTTCTTTTGCAATAGATGGCATCCACCCTCATGATATCGCTACTATTGTAGCCTCAAAGGAGGTATATATGCGTGCGGGACATCACTGTGCTGAGCCGTTGATGAAAGCTATGAACCTTGTTGCAACATCTCGCTTTTCCTTAGGGATGTACAATACGAGCACGGATATCCAACGTGCTATTGAATCAGTACAATATGTTAAAGCATTATTCAACTAATATGTTAGAAAATCTCTACCAAGAAACTATTATAGAGCATGGGAAAAATCCTAGAAACTATGGTGATGTAGAGGGATACACCCATATTGCTCATGGAAAAAATCCACTTTGCGGAGACCACATTGTGGTGATGCTCAAAGTGGTGGACGGAATACTAGAGGATATTTCATTTCACGGTGATGGTTGTGCAATTTCCAAGTCAGCAGCTTCATTATTGACAACAGCACTGAAAGGAAAGACCATAGATGAGGTTGAGGAAGTACTTACCATTTTTGATGAGCTGCTCACCACAGAGAAAGCGCCCTCTCCATTACTTGGCAAGTTACAAGTATTTGAGGGAGTAAAACTATACCCAAGTCGTATCAAATGTGCTTCGCTGTCACTTCGAGCCATCGAGCAAGCACTCAAGGGAAAAGGAGAGGTTTCCACAGAATAAAAAAAGCAGAAAGGTGACTGCAAGTACACACTATTGCATATGGTATAAAAATATATCAGCAATACCTCGAGAGATGTACGGATCTTACTAACCATGCAAGTAACATCACTGCCTCACATAAGCGAGATCTACTTCCCACGTAGGACGTGTACAGGAGTCAAGTAATACCTTGTTACTGATCTCTACCATGCAATTGCTCACATCATAGATAGACAACGATTCAGTATATTCCCAGAGGGACGTCCACAAGCACTACTAACCTTTCTGCATTGATATAATACAATAAAAGATGTAATTGCGCAAGTATTCAAGATGCTATTTTATATTCATCTTAAATACTCCATTCCAAGGTGCCATGGGAGGGTGCTGGATAAGCTTTTGTAAGCGCACCAAGTACACTTCACCAAGAGGGTCATGAAAGGATACCTGGTGTTGTTGTAGAGAGAGGAGTGCCTCAGCAAACTGACCTGCGGAGTAGAGGGTATATACCTTTTGCCATGATTGTACAAACAATCTCTCTTGCTCTGAGTGTAGCCCGCGCAGCTCGTATATTTGTACAGCATCCTGTTTTCCTTTTACCTGTAAGTTATCCATAATACGACAGGAGTAGGTCTCTTTCACCGCATGATAGGTTTCCTCACTAATACAGATTTCAGTGGAGTAGACTTTATTTGCTCCCTCTATGCGGGCTGCTAGATTGACCTTATCTCCGATGACAGTGTAGTCAAATCGTTTTTGTGATCCAAAGTTACCCACCGCCATATTTCCTGTGGCGATACCTGTGCGTATACTGAACTGTCCAAAGTGTGGGTGAGTTTCCCACTTCTTTCGTAGGGCTGGTATACGTCTATGCATCTCCAAGGCGGCAGCACAGGCCTTACCTTCGTGATTGGGTGTGTGGAGGGGCGCTCCATAAAAACACATGATAGCATCACCAATGTACTTATCCAAAGTACCTTCTTGCTTGGTAATACATGTAGTCATAGTATCAAAGTAATCGTTGAGAAAATCACGAAGCTCCTCTGGAGTTACTGCTTCAGACATAGTGGTGAAGTCGGCAATATCTGTAAATGATACGGTCATATATTTCTTTTCACCCCCAAGTTGGAGTTTATGTGGGTCGGTGATAATTTTGCCCACAAGCGAGTCAGATACATAGTGGGAAAAAGCTTTTATGGCAAAACGCTTTTCTCCCTCTATGAGTAAAAACTTAAGGGCATTTCCTATGATCCAAGCGGTGGTAAGGGTGAGTGGGGGATAAAGCATATTAAGGATAAGTCCATTGTTTCTGAAGAGCATAAAAGCCATAGCGAGATAGAGCACAAGCGAAGTACCAAGCAGAGGGAGGTGTACAAGCGGCCTCAGATACATCACAAGAGTGGTACCAAGTCCTGCAAAAAGAATAATAAGCACTGTGGTAAGGGTCCATGAACTAGCAGTTAAAACCTTTCCGGTGAGAAGAGTCTCTATGGCATTGGCATGGACCTCAACACCTGGCATGGGTCCTTGAAACGTATTTGGAACGTAGACATCATCATGGAGCCCTGCATCCATTTCTCCTATGAGGATGATTTTATTTTTTACTGTCTCAATAGGAAAGGTATTATTATAGACATCAACAAAAGAAATGGATGGAATGCTATGTGCAGTACCAAAGTAGTTGATTAAAAACTCACCTTCAGCATTGACTGGCGGACGTATAGGACCATAGTTTTTTCCTGTGTTCAGTTGTTTTTGTGCCGTGGGAAG
>JBBKXV010000086.1:0-2752 GCA_037969665.1 Candidatus Altimarinota bacterium | reverse complement strand
ATCCGCATGAATCTCCTAGATGATCTTGAGAAGAGTTTCCGAGGGGATCATGCAGAAAAACATCTCTTGCAGGCCCCAAGGATCAAGCTTATTTTAGAAGATACACTCCACGATTTGCGAACAGTGGTGCGCTCCTGTGTGGATTGCTCTGTCCCATGTAGAAGTCTTACCAACAGTCTTGCATATTTTGATACGCTCACTGATATGCGCACTGGAACAAACCTCACAGCAGCTATGAGAGATATATTTGGTGGGCATGGCTATCGACGCACAGGGAGTAGCGATCTATCACATACTGACTGGACATCATGATCTTACCTTCACTCAACATCGCTATCTTAGGTGGCACGGGAAACTTAGCTCGCAAAAGCCTCTACCCTGCCCTCTATGCTCTTTTCCTTGCTGGAAAACTATCTCGGGATACCAGTATTGTTGCCATAGGAAGAAGCAAGGTATCAGAGCAAGAACTACAGCACCTCATACAGAAATCCATTGGCCCTCAAAAAGATATCTCTACCTTCATAAAACACGTTTCTTACTACCAAACAAGTTATAGTGACCATATCTCCTTTCAACAATTGGAAGTCAGACACCCCGCAGAGCAATGGATATTTTACTTTGCTGTACCACCAAAGGTCTTTCCTCAAGCAGTAACCTCCATTGGAGAGGGTTTTGAGGACAAAACAAATACTTCTCTGATCTTTGAGAAGCCTTTTGGAGAGAGCTCAGGTGATGCCATGCAGCTTATGGCCACTATTGAGAGGTATTTTCAGCAAGAACAACTTTTTCTACTTGATCACTACCTTGGAAAACTTGCAGTAAGAGAAATATTGTACATGAGGTTATCAAATCAGCTCATAGCTGATTCTCTGCGAGGGGAAAATATAGAAAGTATCCTGATAGAAGTCACTGAAGATATAGGCATAGAGGATCGTAGTGGCTACTATGAGCACATGGGGGCCCTAAAGGACATGGTGCAGTCCCACATCCTTCAACTACTGGCCATCACCACCATGGACGTGCCTTTGAGTCAGACCGTGGAGTCCGTTCACCGAGAAAAAGCAGCACTCCTTGCTAGCCTCGAGTTTGCCGAGGGACACCCTTGCGTCACAAGAGGACAATATGGCACCTACCTCACTGAACAAGGAGTGGCCAAAGACTCTCAGACAGAAACCTATATAGAAACCATTGCGTACATTGATAAACAAGAATGGGCACACGTCCCCATCATCATGAGAACAGGAAAAATGCTTGGCGCAAAAGTAGCCCGCATTGTAGTCAGTCTTAAAAAGCTTTCCTATCAACCTAAAGAGACCGCTCCCAATAAAATCATCTTTGAGATCCAACCAAATGCTGGGCTGACTCTCACTCTCAATACGACTATGGGGGAGAGTTCCACCATCAATGCCATCACGCCATTTGAATGCATTGATGACAGTTGTCTACCTACACACGCCGTACTCATCCTCGAGGCCATGGCAGGAAACAAGTATTACTTTGCTAGCTATGAAGAGGTAAAAAATGGGTGGAGATATGTGGAAATGGTACAGCAGTATATAAAAGAACATAAGATACCTCTCACCATCTACACTCCAGGACAACCCTATCCTAGACATCATTGATATGCACCTTATCCATACTTCAAAAGCAGGATTATACAGACATACTTATGATCACATACTCAAGCTCCTCACACACGTTCCCGTGCCACGCATTGGGCTCAGTGGGGGCAATACACCTCTTCCTCTTTATGACCTTATAGAGCATAAACAAGACCCCTTTTTTCAAACTTCATCATTCTTTATGGTGGATGAGCGGTATGTCCCCCGTACTAATACAAGATCAAATCTCGGTACTATCACAACACATATGCCTAGTATGAACGTGCATGGCTGGAATACTGCCCTCTCTGAACATCATGTCCACGGTGACTACCTCCACCTCCTGGGGCAGCATCCACTAGACCTTTGCCTCCTCGGGGTAGGAACTGATGGGCACATTGCCTCTCTGTTTCCACACTCACCAGCATTGATGAGCAAAAACCAGCTCCTCACTACTGTTGCCCCAGATGGAGAACAAAGACTATCCATGTCTCTCCAGTATATTTTAGAAAGCACGCATATACTTATACTTTTTTGTGGCAGAGACAAAAAATGGATCGAAGGTGAGTTTGAACACCCTAGCAAAGGTCCACTTGAAGAACCCTTTTTGTTTTTGAGAGAACATAAGTCACTTTCTGTGGTGAGTTGTGGGTTGTGATAAGCTACTACTTTGAATAACCAAACACGGTCATACAAGTATCCAGTTATAACGTTGATACCGTATACTCAATAGTGGTATAACATCGTAGCCTTACTCAAGAAGCCCCTCCATCCACTCACGTACTTCCCAAGCCAAGGTTTCCGAATCTATCACAGTAGAAAACTCCACCACTCCCATTTCTCTCATCCTAACGGTAATATCTGCTATTTTCCCCATATCAAGTCTCTCCAAACCACTTTCTCCCCTGCCCCTTTGCCGTAACCGCTCTCTCCTAACAGCTTCATCACAGGTTAACATACCATAGATATATTGTTCTTTTTCTAAGAACCCATAGTGAGGTAATTCTGGCACATTCCATGGAAACATGCCTACTCCAAATACAGCTACATGTAGCCCCATGGTCTCGTAATGTTTTGAAGCCACCTTTATCCACCAATTATGTTGTTCCTTTCTCTTTGCCTGGTTGCCACCAGTTTCTACGAGATCGTAG
>JBBKXV010000085.1:0-3007 GCA_037969665.1 Candidatus Altimarinota bacterium | reverse complement strand
CTGGGATAGTAGCATATTTGGGGTTGAATGGAATATTATATTGGTGATTACACCTCCTCTAGAAAAAAGTCTACATTTTCCTTCCCTTCAAAAACATTCACGGCCATGATCTTTTTCCTCAAAAGTACTGATGGTACCCATAGGTAGTTATCCCCAAACATACGGTCATAAGGCATGTTGACTTTAGAATACCATTGCGGCTCCATCACGTGTGTTGCCCTTGGAGTACCAGACCAGTCTTCCTCCTCAATATAAAAAATATCTGTATCTAGACTTTGTAAATGACTATTTTGAAAGATAAACTTTATATTACCCGCATATATCATGCGGTGAATATCTATACCAACTTCTTCTTTTGCTTCTCTTATCATCCCCTCCTCTACCGTCTCATTGGCAAAGTCCTCTTCGTCCCCTATCTTACCTCCGATTCCTGACCACTTGCCTAATCCCAGACCTGAAGATACTTTTATTCGCCTCCCAAGAAGTATATTGTCACCCTGCTCGATAAAACCCACACATGCCTTTTGGAAACTCGTCTCACTGATAAGATCCTGATATTTATCCATGATAATGCCTTATGAAATAATGTGGCACCATCCTAAAGATCATATATACTTTAGACAATGCACATTATGCACACTTTTAGCACACTTATATATGAAAGTATACTTTACGGCCTCCACGGCAGAGTTCAATACCTATAAAAAACACTACTTCGCTATCCGCGAGTATATCGTGCAACAAGGGCACACACTTACTCGAGATTGGCTAGCACCAACCGAAGAGATCATAGATAGAAAAGATCTCTCTCAAAGTGATATTCATAGTATCTACCAACAATGTATCCATAGCCTACGTGAAGCCGATATTGTGATTATTGAAGATACTGTATCAAACTTTAGTACAGGACATCAAATAACCTTGGCGTTGCAATATAAGATCCCCACCCTAGTACTTTGGAGCAGAAATAAGCATGAGAGTTTTAACAATATGTTTATCCATGGAGTAGAATCAGATATTTTAGAAACTGCACAGTATACTGAAAGCACCTTTCCGGCTATTATTTCATCCTTTATCAAACGGTATACCAATAGCCACGATAAAAAACGCTTTCACCTTGTACTTAGCCCCATGGAACGTAACTATCTTGACTGGGCACAGTTTCAGAAACAAAAAAGTAGGACAACACTTATCAGGGAGAGCTTACGAAGTACAATCGAAGAAGATGACGGCTATAGAAAGTATCTAGAAAATGGATAAAAACAAACTCTGGCTTAACCTTGTGTACAGCACTCAATAAGTATTAAGTGTGCAATCCTTTGTAACATACAGGGCATACCTATTTTGTGCTTTCGTGAGTAACCACCTCCACCGTCCTCGCCACCAAAGCCTCCTCACTCCCCTCCTCATCAAAGTTATGCCCAGCTCCCTCAATGACATAGGAGATAGCATCTTTAGCTGCCTGTTTATAGGCTTCCATTCCTAGCAGTAATACCCCCGCTCCAGCATAAATCAGAGACAGAGGCACATCCAATGAAGCTACTTTCTCTACATAGTTAGTAGTTCTTACCTCATCAATCATCTTCTTGGACATCAACGCTGCAAAACCACAATCAAGCAAAATAGCATCATATCCCTCAACCTGCTCTCCATCAAGGTACTTCCCTATCTCAAAGGATCCGTCCCAAAAGATTACATGATCGTAGTTTGTTTTTTTAGCATATAGTAAAGAAAGGGCTCCCATACTATGTCCAACCAAGGTAATATGCGGCACTCCCTTTTCCTTTAAGTGGCTACATATGGCATCTATATCCTCCCCCTGCTGCTTCATAGTAGAACGATGAAGCTTTCTTGCATCCTCTTCCCATGAATAGAGGTTATATCTAATACTTGCAATCCCATGTTGCTCTAATGCTTTTGCTGTATTGACGTACTTTGACTCAAGAAGAGTACTAGTAAGACCATGAACAAAAACCACAGTGGGCCATGACCATTCCCCATGGTGTACTCCATAGATCTTTTTTGTATCTACTGTGGAGAGTAAAAAAGGTTGTTGCATCGAGTATGTATAAAATTTATTCTTAACACACTATATTATATTCTCAAAGATCCCACCAGTAATCTTTACCTAGGGCTTTTCAAACACTTACTTTCCACTACCCTGTTTGTTTATACTTCCAAGTAATGGGTTAGAGTACCATGATATTGCATCAGCCAAGACTGAGGCTCCAGATGTTTTTGTGCGGCTTTGTCCATCTATAAAGACAAACCCTGGAAGGGTAAAAGAAAGCTCCTTGGTAAACACAATCTCCGCCACGCCTCCAATATTCATTTGTTGCCCACTATCCTCTCCTATTTTCAGCATGAGGCTTAACGTATCCATTCCGTGTATACGAAAGTTGTCATTGCTATCAATGGTCACATCCCTCATGTTCCCTATTGTAGGTAAGTGTTCAGCCATTATAGACTTATGCTCCCTCAGTACCTGGTCTAAGGCATGAGTGTAGTTTTCTAACTCTATGAGGTAATACTTTTCCATACTATGGCTACCACTCTCACGTGCCACAATATCCTGTAAAGATGTAGCATACATCTCCACTATTGACTCAATACCATCTCGAAGGTGTTGAGTAAATGCCCTCTTTTGTATGGTATCCATAAAGGTAATCTCACCCACTCCATACCCTCGCCCTCCATAATAGTACATGGCATAGTTTCCATTTTGTTCACTCCTATCCTCTGGCGTCCAAAACTGGTGGGGTTGAACTTCAGGAATTCTTGGGGAGACACTGTGAATAGCTCCATCTGCATTTAAGACTGCTTCTATATTATTATGGACATGACTAGCCATGCCAACCTGTAACCACTGTTCTTGTTGCACTTTTTTATACACAGGACTAGAAATAAGAGCACTCAGGAGTGCGACCTTACCAATGGTGCCACGGTGTTTGTATATGGAGCTTAGGCGCATATGCATGTGTAAAAATGAGGCACTAATATAACAGTG
>JBBKXV010000084.1:0-5692 GCA_037969665.1 Candidatus Altimarinota bacterium | reverse complement strand
GTTCAAAAGCCTAAACTCCCCAATCTCCCGATGCTCCTGCATACGAGCCTTAGGACAAAAAGAAAGACGAAAGGCGTTCACTTGCTCTATGAAACTCACAGACTCCTCCTGCAAAATCTGCAGCACTTTCTGTTCATTTACAGCCCTCCGAAAGGTCACAAAGGTGATATGACAATCTCTAGGTGGGTGAGAAGTTTCAGAAGGTAGAATATTTCTCTCAAGAATCTCTTCGCGGATTGCATTACATTCGCCAAAATCAACCCCCTCTAAAACAACACATATCCCGCGATACTCTAGCTTCTGAAAATTAATCGCAAAAGGCGTATAAGACTCGATGACTTCGCGAGTTGCAGCTTCACAGGTCGCTTGAATATCAGAAAACACCTCCCTCTTGTCCTTTGCATATCTGGTAAAGGGGTCTATCCAGTTCAATAGTGTCATATGAAGATCTGCTCCTCTCGCACAAAAGACAGCATTACCAAATTCAGCAACAAACCTATCTTGGATTCGATGAATTATGGAAGTAAGCGCTTCAGAACATCGAGTATTCACAGTATAGCAAGGAATATCTTCGGATATACTTAGGGTGGTATCTACTTTAGTGAGAGCAGTCATAAAATTATTCTACTTAGAGTGTATCCGCGTTCTTCAATGACATATGATTCATTATATACTTTTTATACACCCTTCGCCCATCAAAAACAGCGATACAAACGCCCAGCCACATTGCTCCGCAGAGATACCCCGCCAGCACATCAGAAAAATAATGGGCCTCAAGGTAAACCCTGCTCATTCCAATGAGCACTATCATCACAAAAGTAAGTAGGGCAACCAAGGCTTTCACCCAATTTGCATAGCGAGTTCTCAGAACAAAATAGGTCACAGTACCATAAAAAAGCACGGATATCATTGCGTGACCACTAGGCAGACTATATCCATAAGCGCCAATAGCATCATTGATAAGCGGCCGCTCTCGTTGGTAGAGATTTTTAAGTAAGGTATTTATGACCCCTCCCCCAGCAATAGTAGTAACAAAAAACAAAAATGTTTGCACCCGATACTGCTGTCGATACATCCAAGCAAGGAGAGGGAGCGAGAGTACTATAAGAGCAAATGGTGAACCAGTCTGCGTAATGAACAGCATAAAACCGTGCAATACTGTCGAGTCCCACAAATGCACTAAGGCATAGACAGCAGAGTCTAAAGCATCCATCTCCTTCTCAAGGATTTCTGAAACTAGCTTGAGATACAAATAAAGGAGCCCCCCAAGGAGTGTTGTCCCGATTGAGACAAGCAACACAAACTTTGGAGGGAAGTTTTGCAGAGAAGAGCGTAGGAGTTTTTTCATGGGGTGGTTATAGCAGGTTTTGCGCATCTTCTAAGGTATTGATCTGTGCGTCTACAATAAAATATGGGTCTATTGGATTTCTGGCCATTGCACCAAATGGCAGGGAGATTACCCTTTTCAAAATGAGTGAGGCAACTCCAAAGAGTAATGTCAACACAGCAACTCCACCAGACATAGAGAGGAAAATGCTTTCCGAAGCCACCTGAGCAGCTATAGAACCAATAGTTACCAGCAAAATCGCACCCAAAAAGTACGTACATGCAAAGACAATATACATTGGCAACCGATGCCTTTTAGCCATGTACACAAGGAGTACAGTAACTGCTAGAAAAGCTAGAATATAAGGGAGTACTTCCATCATTGCATATGAAAAAATAGTACTGACATCTTACTGGAAAGTCATGAAAGGCAAAATATCTATTAAATTACATACTCTATAAAGTAGCAACTACTCTTTAACAATAGAGACATGAAAGGCAAGCACACCTTCATGTACTTCCTTTTCCTCACTCCACCATTCTCTGAGCCCTTGTACTATACTTTCTGTATCATCTCTTCTCGCAAAATCGCTTTCAAGAGTATCTAAAAGCAATCTAAAGGTCGCAGCTCGATATAGTCTCCTACCCAAAGATCTTTCCATACCTCTTGATCAAGACGAAAGTCCAGCGCTTCCCTATTTTCTAGAAGCTCATCAAAGGGTTCTGAGGTGAGCTGAATGGATTTTTTTATCTGCATATTCAAAACTATAATAGTCCTACTACTGCATCAACTGCACTCGTATTCCGTCAGGTCCATCTACCATATCAGACTTGTAGATAGTATATCCTAAATCCACAAGCCTCTTCTTCATACCTTCAAAATCATCCACTTTTAATGCAAGATGATTAATAGTTTGATGCGAATTATCACCCTCGAAGATAGCAAGAACTTGATCACCTATATTCATAAAGAACTCTTTACCATAATCTGCCTTAACCATTAAACCCAAACCATCAATAAAAAACCTCTTTGCCTCCTCAATATGAGAGAAGTATATTGCAATATGATCAATACTTGTTGCCGTAGGCATAGCATTCTGTAATAGAGAATATAAGTATACCTAACTGTATCACACCAAAGATGCAAGTAAAGTTGGTTAACCGCAGCAGGCAGATTATAATTAACCCATTAGATCTAGTACAACAGCTCACTTTTCTTTGCATGATTGAAAAAGTCCCCATACCGACTAAAAACTCTGAGCTCCTCTCAGAAAGCACTGATATCACTCAAGTAAAAACTACTTTTAGTAGTAAGATAGATAGAAGAGTTTTTGAGCAGGACACTTCTTCAAAGACAGTAAGTATCCCTAGTTTGAGAGAGTTACTTAGAAATTATGGTGTAAAACAAACAGATCTAAGTCCAAACGACACCTCTTTCTGGAAATTACCAGAAGGTTTAGCGCAAGCAGTTATTGAGACAAGCATCCATTGCGCAAAAGTGTATATTCCAAGACCCCTACCAGCGTATAATTACGATGGGGATATGTCTCCACCACCAGATATTGCCACGAACTTACTTAAAATATACTCACATACGCTCTCTTGTGATCCAACTCTTCAATTGGAGGTATCAGAGGTGGCGGGGATCTCGAGTATGGTTACTAGAGACAAGAAACAATGGGCGCTTTGGGTTCAGCTTCGAAAAGATCAGGACTTGATATTTGACTCTTTCCTCCTGCATTCAAATACTCCTGAATGGAACTACTCTCATAGACTAACACCTGCAAAATATAGAGGCATGGGATTATTTGGTATTGGTAGTACTTTTCACGAACATTTTATTCAAGAAATTGCAACGAAGAAAGGTATTGCACAATGTATCCTTGTAGATTCAGGCCAACCTGATGTTCTTCTTTCTTTTCTGAAAAGGGGATACACACCCAGAACCGAACTTGATAAGGATAACCTATTCAAGCTCCTAAGTAATGACTCTGACTTTTTCCTTTCTCCAGCAATGAAACCAAAAGTCATGCAAGGTGGGAATATGTATGATTTTGTGGAAGCATCAGATACAAGCAATTATTGTTTTTCAAAAAAAGAGACGAAGTACCTTGATCAAAGTGCCTTAAAAATTGAAAAGGCAATCCGCATCCAATTGGAGAAACGTTTTGTTTAGAGTTTAGGAGAAATCAATTTTGTCCATGTTCCAGTTAGTTCAATTCAGTTTTTAGCAGTCTTGTGTAAAATAACATGATTATTCGGATCGTTCACCTCATGGAAATTTTCATCAGTAACAGTAAGGCAGAGAATGTTGCGTACGCTAAAGACTAGGTCATTAAAGTCATACCTAGTTTGTAGCGCTATAAGCTCACTGACAGGCACATTTACTGCAACAGTCATGTGAGGCCAGTACTCTTCTTCGTATTGTTTTCTATTGGGATATACCAAGGGAAATTGATTTCCCTGAAACTCCAAAAGTTTCTTTTGCAGTATAGACAATTCCTCTGAGGGTGTTCCGAGCATAATTATTTCCCCTTCTTCTGTACAATCAGTTCTTATTTGGTCCACCTGCAGTCTTAGCGGGGTTTTCGGTAAGTACTCTCGAACTTTACTATTGATACCTTCAATATACTTATTTGTAGCGCTACTGTCTATTTTCCTTGCTTGCGTAAGTGTGATATGAGGAAAGATTAGAGTTCGATACTTTTCATAAAAGTCATGAAACCACTTTGGACAACCTGAGATATCAAGTTCTGCCAGAAACTGTACAATCATAGCTATAACTTAGAGAATTTTTACATAAATTATAACACACATTTCTAGCACTATTTTGATAAAAAACCTATAATGAAAAAGATTTTAGATACCTTGAGCGGAAATTCAAGTCGTTTACGGACAAAGCTAATGTAATACAATACTCAATCTCCATTCATCTACAATGAGCCTCTCCAATCTCAATAAATCCTACTGGAAACAAGTTCCTGAAGGCACTACCACAACGGCTGATATTTTCCCTAATAACACACTCTTAAAATTCATACCCAACACAGCTACAGCTCTCGATGTCGGTACTGGAACGGGCACCCTTGCAGATTGGTTGGCCAAACACTTTCAGCATGTCTTTGCCATAGACATAAACAGTAATGAGATTACGAGAAATAAAAAACGGCAAGGTAGTATTCACTACTTAAATGAAGATATAACAAAAAAGACTTCGTTTTCTGACCACTACTTTAACTTGCTGTGTTTTAAGTTCACATTAATCAACATTCACAAGGATGAATGGAAAAAACTCAAAGTTGAGGTATTACGGATTTTAAAAAGAGATGGTTACATCTGGATTGCTGAACCATTGGTCTCAACAGCCTATAAAGAGCGGTATGCACTGGCGCAAAAAGTGCTAGGTGAAAAAAATACCGTATTTGTTTTTAAAAATCCTGATATGGCAAAAAGTATCACATCACCAGCAATGCTGCACCAAGCTATAAAAGAGAACAATATAGCTCGAATCACATATCACTTCGAAGAACATGAGCTACATCATTTTTTTTCTGACTTTGCACTTGAGTATCACCATATCGTCAATCTATCATCGCCATCTGGATATGCCCTGCCAACATTTGTAGGACTCTGGAGAAGGTTATAGAGCATGCTCGTGATGGCCCAGCATGTAGAAACCAGCGTACTACATTGTAACAATGTATGTGAAGGGTCTGTCCAAGGGGAGATTTTGTGTGGATGAGGTGTATTTATATGAGATAGAGTGAGCAACTACATCACTGCTAGAATTTGGTAAGCCAAAGCAGAACCTCACTAGCAGTTTGCTCTACTGAATCATTTGTAGTATCAAACTCTTTTGCATCTACAGCTTTCATCGAAGCAAAAAACTCGTCATACCAGTCTTTATGACCACCCCAATGATGCATATCTCCCCTCGCTTCCAATCTATCCCTTCGACTTCCCGGATCACATAGTAAATGTCCAAAATGAATATTCCCGTTAGAGGACTCATTACTAGACTAAGAATACTGAGGGGCAGGCAGATTTCAAAAATATTGGCAAGGAAGCTAGTTTTTCAACAAACATACTAATAACGCAATATACAGGCTACACCAGTATTCGTTGGCATCATTTCCTTGGGAATCATTATTACTTTACCGCCCATATTTGAGACCTGATCGCTAACGGCATCCAAGTCCATATCCTCTGGTCGGTCCGCTTCTACGAGTAAAGTCGCTACCTTACCAGCTTCTGCAGCATCAGATATATCAGGTAACGCATCCATACACGTACCTGTCCCCTTGGCCTCCTGATACTCATTAACTACCTTCTGAATTGTAGCAACATAGTATGGCTCCATAACTTT
>JBBKXV010000083.1:0-1094 GCA_037969665.1 Candidatus Altimarinota bacterium | reverse complement strand
CTTTGACAGGCTCAGTCGTTTCTTCTGAAATCCTGATTATCTCTGCATCTCCCCATAATTCTTCTAAATCGTAGAAGGAACGAGCGTCCTTATGAAAAATATGTGCGACAACGTTTACGTAGTCCAAGATAACCCATTGTGCCGTTCTAGACCCTTCGGTTTTCCAAGGGGCTTCACCTAAGTCTTTTTTAGTGTATTCTTGGATTTTATCCGCTATTCCTGAAACTTGAGTAGTATTGTTCGCATGACAGATGATGAATTGGTCGCATACAGCGCCTATCAGGTTTGTCATGTCCATTACTACAATGTCATTCGCCTTCACATCTTCCATTCCTTTGATAATGGACTGCAATAGGTCATTATTATCTTTCTTTGTACGTACTCTCATTCAGGCATTTACATGTTGACACAAAACTACTATGATTAAGCTGCTTTATGCCTTACTATTTGATTTATTCTGATGTTTAGACCAGGTGTAGAAATAATTCGACTACAACGTGTAGACTCTACTAACAATTATGCGGCCGAAATGCTTAATAATGGTATTGTGACAGAAGGTACTGCTATTATGGCATATGATCAGGAGAGAGGAAGGGGGCAAAGAGGCAGTTCCTGGAAAATGGTGCCAAACGAGGACTTGGCAGTGTCCTTTGTTTTCTATCCCAAGATAGAAGATGTGGGAGCTTTTGTTTTCAATAAGGCAATCACACTAGCTATTTGTGATACGGTGCGCTATTTCACTGGGCCAGGAGTAACGATCAAGTGGCCCAATGACATTCTATTCAAAGGAAGAAAAGTAGGAGGAATACTCATTGAGATTGCATGGCAGTCTGTCGTCATCAAGCATGCCATAGTGGGTGTTGGGTTGAATCTAGCCACCGGCCTGTATAAGGATTGGAGCGGAGTGACTAGTATTGGAGAGAGATATAGTGATGTACTGAGAGAAGAAGTGCTAGAAAAGTTATGCGATTGTCTTGGATATTGGTACGGACACCTTAGCATGCATAATTATGAAGAGATTCGAGCTACCTATCGAGATCGATTATTTAAAAGAGGAGAGATGGTACATCTGAAAGGGAGCGCAGGAAGTGTTG
>JBBKXV010000082.1:0-1446 GCA_037969665.1 Candidatus Altimarinota bacterium | reverse complement strand
TTACTGGTCGTTTTGTTTTCCATTGTTAAGGTATTAGAATAGGTCCAACCCATTCGAACCACAATAAATATCCAATCCCCGAACTAATGATACCTGTTATAATGAATCTGCTCCTAATTTCATCAGGAACTACTTTCAAAACTACTACAGCACATATAAATATACCTATTACTCCAGTTACAATCCCAATTGTTCCAGTAGGTAGGTGTAGTAATTTGGAAATATTTGCCTCATCTCCACCAAACATGCTTTTCTTGTTATTTAGGATATGTTTTGTAACCCTTACCAAAAGGTTGAATACTTGCCTTGACTGCAAAATACGGCGAAAGTGACCCACCTATTCCGGACCAAAGTGACCCACCCATAACGGTCAAAGTGACTCACCTAATATACGGCTAAAATCGGTTGGTTTTAAACCTCCTCTTTCTTGTGCAAAAAACACAGGAAAAAGATGGCAAATAAACCAATCAACATGAAGCATTTAAGAGCAGTATTACAACTCCATATTAAAGGCCATAGCAAGCGATCTATAGCAACGAGTAGCGGGCTATCCAGAAACACAATAAAGAAGTACCTCAACCTTTACCTGTCCCTCGGGAAAGACAGTGAAGAAGTCCTTGAATTGAATGACAAGGAGCTCTCCCAGCTTTTCCTGAAATGGGAGAAGAAACACCCCAATCAAAGGCTGCAAGACCTGTACAAGTTCTTTCCGTACATGCACAAGGAACTGCGTAAGACCGGTGTGACTAGAAGACTATTGTGGGAAGAGTATATTAGCCTCTACCCGGATGGATTCATGTCCACGCAGTTTTGTGTGTACTACAATCGCTGGAGCCGACGAGTTAGCCCCTCGATGCATATTGAGTACAAAGCAGGTGATAAGATCCTCGTTGATTATAGTGGGAAAAAGCTGCAGATAGTAGATGTAAAAACAGGGGAGGTAACTCTTGTAGAGGTCTTTGTCGCGATCCTGGGAGCTAGCCAGATGATCTATGCGGAAGCCTCACCCAGTCAGCAGAAAGCTGATTTTATACACTCTTGTGAGAATGCGCTTCACTTCTATGGCGGAGTGCCGCAAGCTATAGTGACAGACAATCTTAAAAGTGCGGTGACCAAAAGCAACCGCTATGAGCCAAAACTCAATCCTGATTTTGCTGATTTTGCATCTCACTATGAGATCTCTGTTTTGCCGACCAGAGCCTACAAGCCAAAAGACAAGGCATTGGTTGAGGGCGCTGTACGGATCATTTACCAACAAGTCTATGCCAGACTCAGATCAACTGTCTTTAATAGTCTGGAGTCGCTTAATGATGCCATCTGGCACTGGTTAGAGCAAGTCAATAATAGGAAGTTGACGGGTAGAGAATACAGCCGCAAAGCGTTTTTTGAAGAGGTAGAAAAAGACACCTTGTCTTGCTTGCCAGAAGATCGCTTTGAGATACGCAA
>JBBKXV010000081.1:0-7196 GCA_037969665.1 Candidatus Altimarinota bacterium | reverse complement strand
GCGCAGATATTATTTGCTTTACTGGTAAAAATACCATGGGAAAGACAAATATTTTAGAGGCAATCTTTGTGCTTTCTGTCTTGAAGTCCTTTCAAACCAATGACCTCAGTAGTGTTGTTCACTGGGGGAAAAGTCATACCTCTGTCTCCTGTGAAGCCACTATTGGTGGACAGCCTCTTTCACTTTCCTGCAATATCGTATCAAAAGGAAAGCTACAAAAAAGCTACTCTAAGCAAGGTATATTTATTGATGCACCAGCATATGTAGGTTCACTTCCCATAGTCTTTTTTTCACCTGATGATATCAATATCCTGCTGCTTTCACCGGGGATGCGAAGAAAGTACATTGATATGCTGCTTTCACAATCAGACAAAGAATATATGAGGCTTTTGGTCACATACACTAAAGTGCTCAAACAACGTAATGCCCTCTTACGTGGTATTAACAAAGGCGAGCACAATGTAACAGAATTGCCATATTGGAATGAGGAACTAGCAGTACTTGGTTGTCAGATCTATACAAAGCGCCATAGCCTTTTTCAGTATCTGAGTACTCATATTGACACTTTTTATCAAGGCATCTCACACAACAAAGCCCCCTTGAAACTAGCCTATCATCCTAAGATAGCACTAGAAGAATATACAAAAAAAGAGTACGTTGCCCAGATAGTACAACGACAAGACAGAGATATCTTTCTAGAAAGTACCTCCTTGGGGCCACACCGTGATGACTTTTTCTTTTATATCAATAATAAGTCCATAGATAGCTTTGCTTCACGAGGTGATACCAGAAGCATGATCCTAGCACTCAAGCTAGTTGAAATGCAATACATCGCACATATCACTGGGATTGGACCACTTCTATTGCTTGATGATGTCTTTTCAGAGCTAGATGAAGTACGAAAAACAAGGCTTATGAGCAGCATTCCAGATAGTACTCAATGTTTTATTACCACTACTGATGATAGTATACAGGCCGTGGGGAAAACTATTCAATATATTGAAGTTGAACAACTACTTACATTGAAAATGCAGACGTAATCACCTCTTCTAGGGTTTCCTTCATCACATCAGGATGCTCTCCTTTTTGCATACAGAGAAGCGCATACTCTTTTACATACGCCTCCGCCGACTTTTTTAAAGCACTGTGTGCAGCCTTATGCAGCCTGAGTATTGATAGGCAATCTCCTTTGCCAGAGTGGAGCTCTTTTTTGATAGCCTCAATCTGTCCCTGAGCTCGGTTGAGACGGTCTAGTATCTTTTTATGTTCCATAATGTAGCAATAGAGGAAATATCTTTGTTACATCATACCTTATCTTGGTAGGAATAGGATATGAAAATGCTTGACTTAGAACATAGTTCGTATACCCTATGGGGTATAGTACTTCCTTATACATCCTATATGAAATCAATAAATACAGAGGCTCTAAAAAAAGTTATGGACCAGGGGGATGAGAATATTCTTATTGTGGATATTCGCTCTACCAAAGAACACCAAGGACAACATATTCCTGCTGTGGAAAATATTCCCATGGAGGACCTAGAAAAGCATATAGAGACCTTTAAACAATACAAACAGGTGTACATTCACTGTAATACTGGAAATAGAAGCACTGAAGCCTGTAAACGTCTTGCGACATTGGACAATGTTATCAATGTTGAGGGGGGTTTGGAGGCTTGGAAACAGGCAGGGTTTATGACATATCAAAAAGCTGGTCATATACCCATCATACGGCAAGTACATATCGTTGCTGGTACCTTGATCCTTTAGGGAGCGATCCTTGCACTCACGCTCTCCACATACTGGGTCATCCTCAGTGGATTTGTAGGAGCTGGGTTACTATTTGCTGGGGTATCTGGGTTTTGCGGTATGGCTACAATGCTCAACCACATGCCTTGGAATAAATCATAATACTTGATAAGTATATACAACATGAATATTAGACAATTTTTTGACTACGACACTTGGACGTATACGTACTTACTCTGGGATCCTACTACTTTAGAGGCTGCTATCATTGATCCGGTTATTGAGCAGGTCCGTCGCGATACTACCATCATGGCTGAGCTAGGACTGACACTACGGTATATCCTTGATACTCATGTCCATGCGGACCACATCACAGGTAGTGGGTCACTACAGCTACAGTTTCCTGAGGCACAAATAGGTCTCAGTGGCCATGCTGAGGTAATAGGGGCTGATCTACAACTCCAGCAAGGAGACACTCTTTCTCTTGGTGATGAAATAATAACTGTCCTGGAGACTCCAGGGCATACATATGGCTGCCTTAGTTTCTCTATGGATGGCGCTGTCTTCACAGGTGATGCTTTACTTATACGAGGAAATGGTCGCACAGATTTTCAGCAAGGAAGTAGCGAACACCTCTATAGCTCCGTCACCAACCAACTATTTTCCTTACCTGCAGATACCGTTGTCTATCCTGGTCATGACTACAAGGGGCAGACACAAAGCACCATAGGGGAAGAGCTCAAGTACAATCCTAGACTGGCAAAAAAGACACAGGAAGAGTTTGTAACCATCATGTCTGATTTGCACCTCCCCACTCCAAAAAAACTAGATATTGCACTACCTGCCAACTTGCGATGTGGCAAACCAATATAGAAATATATAGTACATTATACCTAGCTTTTCGATGATGCAAAGATACAATGGGTGCACCTTTAGACCTATTGTATCTTATGCGCAACAAGGAACGTTTTTTTATACAAGCACTCCAAGAACTCTCCAATGATATGCACCTAGAGATGAAGGTGACATTTGGTGGGTGGATTATTTCTCTCACCAATAAGGATGGTCTTACTAAGCGTATCCTTGGGTATACCTTTCCTATTAACGATGCGGCTACCTCTGGAATCTTTAAAGATAAAGCGGCACTTTCTGCATTACTTGCTGAGGAGCATATTCCTCATGTACACCACGAATTGTTATTATCACCAGAACATACATGGTTTTTAGGAAAAGATGGTAACAAATCTACCCTAGACAACTTTACTAACAAGCATCCTTTTCCCTTGGTACTCAAACCAAATGCTGGGACAAGTGGAGATGATATCTACCTCGTCCACAAACAGTGGGAGCTTGAACATACATTATTACAATTATTTCATACAACTAGGGCTGTTGCAATCTGCCCCTTTGAACAGATTGATTTCGAGTACCGAGTCATCGTGTTACGTGGACAAGTACTCCTTGTCTTTGGTAAACAAGCTCCACGAGATGGGTGGCAACACAACCTTTCCAAGGGTGGAACAACCTTTGACATCACTGACGAAAAAGTTATTGCTGAGCTCCATGACCTAGCAGTTTCTGCAATGACCACTGTAGGTGCCTACTTAGGGGCAGTGGATATTGTACATACTCCTGACGGCCTTAAGATCATAGAAATAAATGGGGGAATTTCTCTAGAAAAAGTTTCACATCTTTTACACGATGGGGCATTACGGTGTACAGCAGTATACCGTAGTATCATCAAAGACCTCTTTACATAAAATGACTAGCTTTTGACGGTTTGTGCCTATGATGTACATATACTTTTAGCTGCCTCTATTGCCTCATGTCTACACTACACATAATATCTGAAACATCAGTTTTACACGCCGTGGCCATGTCCCTAAAGGGCATCCCATCTGTAGCGGAGTTAAATAGTGAACAGAGGTTGCTCAAGCATCACTACAATACTGGTCTGCAGGAGCTCATCAAACACACTCTAGATCATCCAGAAAGTGGTATGTATGATCACAACGTACTCCGCTCACAACTTGTGGGCATACAACAGGCTCTTCTTACACATGGAGTAACCGTCATCACCATTGAACCAAAAACTGAAGAAGCTATTCTTCAGTTTTTTATGCGAGATATTGGATTTGTTATTGGTGATCGTTTTTACATAGCTCGTCCTTGGCAGTACTTTAGACAACAAGAACTACCGGCCATAGGGGAGCTTGCTCACACCTTTCCAATAGAAAATGTTTATCATTGTGAAGAAGAAAAAGCAAAGATAGAAGGTGGAGACATTATTGTACAAGGAACCACCGTATATATTGGTATTACTAGACAGACGAATACGCAAGGTGCACTGTGGCTCAAAAAACATCTACCTGCACACTACAACGTGATAGAAATACCCTGCAACGATACTGTGCTCCACCTAGACTGTAGGTTTAACATTATTGACGAACATACTTGCGTACTAGATACGAGAGGCCTACGGCCAGAAGGTATTGAAAAAATTACACAACAGTTTTCCACTGTGATTGAAGTATCAAAGGAAGAACAAGTATATATTGCTACAAATTTTTTGATGCTTGCTCCAGAGAAAGCTCTCATCGATGAACGGTGTGTGAACCTTATCAAAACTCTTGAACAACGTCATATCACCTGTCATACACTCCCTATGGACGAGATTACCAAGCTATGGGGAAACGTGAGATGTTGTGTCATGCCTTTGGCGAGAAAGTAGTACTTGGGCTAGATCCATGGTATACTGTAACCAACACTACCTATTGCACATGAGCACCATATATCTCGGCTACGATCACGGTGGATTTCCTGTACGGGAGGCTATTATTTCACATCTACAAGGAAAAAACTATACGGTGCATGACCTTGGAAACAAAGCCTTAGATCCCACAGATGATTATCCAGATTTTGCAGAAAAAGTAGCAATACGTATTCAAAAAGATCCACAGGCACTGGGTATTCTCCTTTGCCGCAGTGGTACTGGAGTATCCATCGTCGCAAATAAGTTTAAAGGCATACGTGCACCACTTGCCATGACTGCCCAACAAGCACGCGCAGCGCGGCTAGATGATGATGCCAATATCCTTTGCCTTAGTGCGGAGTTAACACCCTCAAAAGAGATACTATCACTCATTGATGAGTTTTTAGATCATCCTTACCTACCTCAGCCACGTTTTGAGCGTCGTAAGCAAAAGATAAGCACTATAGAACAACATAACTTTCTTTAGAATGACACAAGTTGCAGCATCTATTCTCAATAGTAATCTACTCTCTCTTGGGCACGAGCTAGATCGGCTAGCTCATCATGTCGACCGTATTCATTTTGATGTTATGGACGGACATTTTGTAGATAATCTAAGCTTTGGACTGCCAGTGCTCAAACAAGTAGCAGAGCACACACACCTTCCTATTGATGTACATTTGATGATAAATAATCCTGAGATCTATGTGGAACGGTATGCCAAGCATGCAGCATCTGTCTATGTGCACTTTGAGGCAACAGGTCAACACACTCTCTCAGTTTTACAACTCATCACGGATGCAGGTGCCCATGCTGGACTAGTACTCAATCCTAACACCTCTGTGGCTGAGATAGAACACCTCATCCCTTCACTCACACATGTACTGATCATGAGTGTTTGGCCTGGATTTGGTGGACAACAGTGCATCATCAGCATGTTTGATAAAATTTCAGAACTAAAAACACATTCACCACACCTCACAGTGATGGTTGATGGAGGGATTACTAACATAACTGCTCCAATAGCCCTAGAAAAAGGTGCAGACATATTGGTTTCAGGATCATATCTTATGACAGCAGCGAATCTTGGAGAAGCAGTAGAGGAGTTGAAAAGGTAAAAGCACTCCTTTCCCACATATACCCTATTTTTTTGGCGTGGTGATATTTGGCTCTTTTGCATAAAATGGAATCAACAGGCCCTCACACTTTTTTGCTGTATCTGAAATACTTTGAAATATGCTAATAGCACTATTTTGAATATCAGGAACTACATCTACATCGCCTTGTAGTACTTGCCCCGCATACCTTCCCACTGGCCCATCACTGTAGTTCGTTTCTCTGGATAATAAAGCTCCTGTTTCATCAAAGAAAAAATAATCTGATGGGTAAGGTTGAAAAAGATACCCACTGTGTTGGTGTCTGTCCAATATAGAAAAAAGCTGCCCCGTGGTAAGTACGCTCCCTTGAATACTTGGATGTACATACAAGATAGTATTAAGCACACTCACAGCTACTCGTAAACTCGTAAATGGACCAGGACCACTGATGCAAACTATCTGAGTGACATCTTTTGCCATACGTATACCAAGCTCATGCTCTCCTTTTCGCACAGCAGCTAGGACCTCTCGTGACTCTTGCCCAAGGGTATCCCAATAGTGAGCCCACGAAACACCCGCTTCATCATAGTAGAGCACATACTTTTCTCTTGTTGCTACATTGACTAGGAGCTGCATAAATACACATTAGTAATATGCGCACAATGTACTGGATCTATACCAACTTATCAAGATCTATGCCTCTGTCAAAAAAACGCCCCTTGTCGTGAGCGCTCATATTGCGGCGTTTTGTAGATAATGTTCGAAACTCATTTTGCAGGGCTACACACAAGAAGTTAATTGCAGAAAGATCTTTCCCTGAAAGGACCTCACCTCCGTAGTGCTTTTCTAATAACCCACAAAGCCGCTCCCAGCGTCTTTTTTGCACAGAGGTAGGCACAGGACTGACCTGTTTTCGTATAATCTCCACAGTATCTCCTATGAGATAGGAGTCTTCTTCATTGCGGAGTGCATTACCTATTCTGCGCCAGATACCCATGGAGAACATTTGTATATATCTAAGTAGTATACCATCTTATTGGTCATCTATCCGCTCAACTTGCTTGCCTAAATGCTAAATAATGATACCGTTCATATCGTGTTTTCCCCTCACCATGATTACAAAAACCCTGCAAGCGTTGATTTGGTCTAGACGAAAAGAACTACCATTTATAGTCTTTTCTTCTTTTCTCACTACCTTTCTCCTATCACGGTTACTTTTACGATTTGTCCTCAACTCTGAAAGTATTCCTGTGATGTTTCTCTATCTGACTATCGGAGGACAGCAGGTGCATGTACATCACCTAGTATATGGCGTGATTATATTAACCATTCTTTCCTTTGTTGCTATTTGTTATCCACAGGTAGTAAAACGTTTTAGACACAGCTCTGCATTAGCCCTTGGATTTGCACTGGGTCTGATCTACGATGAATTTGGTATCTGGCTTACGCTCAATCCATTTTACTATGCAGAAATCACCTATAACTCTATCATAGTTATTTCTAGTATTTTTCTTCTCATAGTCTACGCTCCACCATTTTTTGTATGGAACAAAAAAAGAATAAAGAAAAGGCAGCAATCAAAACTACCCCTGTAGAAA
>JBBKXV010000080.1:0-2975 GCA_037969665.1 Candidatus Altimarinota bacterium | reverse complement strand
AATATGTTTTAGATTGGGGAGCTCACCTATGTTAGGCAGCTCTGATATACGGAAGTGAAATAGGTCAATACTCTCAAGTCCTGTTACTTGAGTGAGGCTCTTGATGCCTTTGTTGGTTAGATTGGAACAACCTAATATACATAGGTAGTTGAGATTTTTTAGTAGTGAAAAGTCTGGTAGCTCTGATATGTTGGTACCTCGTAGGTCGATTTCTTTAAGACTAGTTGCGTGAGAAATGCACTTAATCCCGTCGTTGGTTAGATTAGGACAGTCCCATAAGTCAATTCTTTTGAGATTTTTTAGTGACGAAAGATCATCAGGAAGACCTGATATGTTGGTGTCCCGTAGGTCAATATGCTCAAGGTCAGTTGCTTGTGATAAGGAAGCAAGGCCTTCTTTTGTAAGTTGAGTGCAGAGCTTTAGATAAATTATTTTGAGATTGAGAAACCGACTAAGGTCAGGTAGTGAGGTCATCTCAAATTCTCCTAAGTATAGCCTTCCTACTGGCAGTGTAATTCCTTCTTCGCTAAATACCCACTCATCTAGTTTAAAGTTTCGAAGTGACCAAGAATAACCACAGTATTTGTTTGCCCACTCCATCCACTGTTGTTTTTCTTTTGCTGGATCGTACTCAATGCTTTTGGTGACTTCTTTTTGATTTGGCAGAGTGAGGTTCTTAACCAATGTATTATTTGTCTCTATAATACCCTGAGAAATATTGTTGTCATGAGTACCAGGTACTTTTTCTTGTTTTGAAACAGGAGTATTGTTAGATTTAGTCATACTTGATTGGTTATAGAAACATTGTGTAGAATACATTTCAAAGATTATTCTCATTAGGTGTAAAGTCAATATAATAACTGTCCATGATATAAAAAAGGGACTGGCTCTCTCAGAAGAGGTACAGTCCCTTTCTATGTTGTAGTTATGTTGTTTTCCTACACACTCAATGCATTGCTATATCGACTAGACCCCGTCTCCTCAAGCCTGATCAACCGATACATCATCTCCACTACTTCCCCTCTCGTCATGCCAGCGGCTGGGATAATCATGTTAGCAGAGTCTCCTTCGATAATATTTTTTTCCTTAGCATAGGCAAAGTACAGAGCAAACCAGTCATCAATATTGACGTCAGCATAAGGAGCATCTAGTAGTGTGATAGTACTGATATCTACTTGGTTTGTCAGCAGTAAAATCTTCATAGCCGCTGCCTTTGTCACCGTATCGCTAGGAGTAAATGTCCCGTCAGGGTTACCTGATACGATGCCTAAGTCCTTGGCTGCTTGTACCCATCCTGCAAACCAAGCATCTGCCGGTACATCAGGAAACGGGAAACCATTGAGGTCCGCTGTTTCATCTATACTTGAGCCAGCAAGGAGGATCTTGAGTATCTCTGCTCTGTTGACTACTTGATCAGGCTTAAACGTCCCATCATCATATCCGTTGATAATACCCTTGGCCTTGAGGTAAGTAATTGCGTCATAGTTTGCGTGCCCTGAGCTCACATCAGTAAAGAGACTGTCTACGGTGGTCTCTGCGGAGGCCGTAGTTGGCCCTGAAATAGTTAGGATAGGACCTGTGCCAGAGATCGTACCACTTCGAGCTACAATGGCAAAGGTGCCTGTGCTTGTTGCAGTAAAGCTTATGGTAGCCGTCCCTGCTATAAAGTCAGCTCCTATCAAGGCTGTGTTACTCAAGTCACCCTCTCCTCCTTCCACCGTGAGACTCACAGAGTCTTGCAATGCTGCAGAGACAACAGATCCAGCTGTATCCAATGTGCTAACCTTTACTTGGATTGTTTCCCCAACTGTTGTTTGTGTCTTATAGTCTAGAGTGAGCTTTGATACCGCAGCAAGAGAAACATCTCGTACTTGAAGTGTTACACTAGAAGCTTGAGTGCCATTGGAAGCTGTGATGGTTACATCTTCCTCTACATCACTTGTATAACTAAAGCTAGTGACTCCTTCTTTAAACGTTGAGAGCTCAGTGGTAGATAGTTGTCCCTTTGCGCCGGGGTTGAGTGTCAGTGTCGTAGTTGTTGTGTATTTGGCAACTGGAACATTGGATGCACTCAGTGCACTAAGAGAAATAGTCGCAATCTCTCCCGTAGTCATACTATTTTTATTAGCTGTCATGACTAGTGTGGACACTTCGCTAGTGACTACTGGGACATTGGTATTTGTATTTTCAACTACGGTTGTAGTGCTAGTATCGGTGCTGGAAAAGGTTGCATACTTACTAATCCAATCAAAAGGGTGTACAGTATATGCTACCGCCTTATCTTGCCCTAGTCCAGTATTGACTCCACTGAAAAAGTCTAGACCTGCTTTTGATGCGTCAGACCAAGTAAATGGCCAATAAGGGTGAAATGGTGCATCTTCTTTATCTAACTGGAAGTGGAGATGGTAGGTGGTAGAGATACCTGTACTACCCATCTGTCCAATTTGATCACCTTTTTTGAGAATATCTCCCTCCTTTACATCAATGTTGTTGAGATGGAGGTACGAAGAGTAATAGTTTACTTTTTTCGTTGGATCTTCTAGAGAAGGTACATTGGGATGCTTGATTACAATGTGTTTACCATCTGCTGCACTATCCTTTACCTCTACTACTTCTCCATTAGCAATACTATAAATAGGTGTACCCTTTGCACCACGGATATCTACGGCAAGGTGACTACCTGCATATTCTACCGCAGCTTCAGATCCACCTGTATATGCTCCCATATAGGCAGTAACATATGTGAGGATAGTATTTCTTATATTGAGGTCATCTCCACTCCATGCGAGTGTGCTGGGATTATTTTTTAATACATTCTTATCATATGTTGGAATATCTATGATCTTTCCAGCGCTCTTTGCCGCTGTATAGTCTAGCTTACCACTTTTAAAGTCAGTATAGTTCGTTCCGGAAAGCTTTACCCAGTTGATGGTTTCCTTTACTGGGTAGGTGGTCCCATCAAAAGGAGCAGGCTT
>JBBKXV010000079.1:0-1193 GCA_037969665.1 Candidatus Altimarinota bacterium | reverse complement strand
GGATACTATTTTGTAGATATATATCAACAATAATTATGGGGTTTTCAGATATGTTTAAGGCACCAGAGGTGGAAAGAAATTTTGGTGCAGATGTTCCACAGTATCCAGTCAAAGAAGTGCCATCCATCCGTGAAAGAATTGGTTCTGTTGTGAACTACTTTAAGACAAAAATGAGTCCATTTAGAAAGAAAGTGGTTGAAGCTCCGCTAAAGGAAGCGCCTACAGTGCCAACAGCCTCTAATACTGTTATTTTTCCTGCTCCAGTAGGTCGAGAGAGTAGAGGAGAGAGGTTAAAAAAGATCCCACCACATATCATACAGGTTTCTCCTATCTTACCAAAAGTAGATGATGAGGTACAGACAGCATCAGCGGAAGACTTCAATGAAACCCATCAGGATAAGGTGTTTTTTTCAGACGTAGATAAAGACACAGCTGTGGTCGAGAAAGTTGTAGTACAGGGACAGAAACCCTCCCCTCAAGCTGGCACAATTGACTTTCTGGCTGTCATGAAAAAAAATAGTGATAAATACTTAGCAGAGCAAGTGCAGCATTTATATGCAATGCTACGACGTAGTAGTATATCTGACTCTTTTCAGCGAACGGTGCCACAGGCAGTGGATATGTTGACCACTGGTATAAATAACATCAGTGATCCGCAGCAACAGATCATAATGCAAAGAAGGGTGCTTTCGGTGATCCAAGCTGCTGTAGGTAACAATAGTATCCCAAATATTGGGACGCCATCAAAGCTGTGGGCTATTGTAGAGGAGTTTTCCTTGCTCCAAAAGGAGATAGAGGATGCAGAGGCAGTTGAGTATGGAAGAAAAGCTGGTGCTATGAAGGTGCTACTTATGCAACTAGCAGAAGATATACGGTTTCTTGGAGATGGTTATGAGTCACGGATACTTACCTCTTTGGAAACCTACCAGGACTCTCTCAATGAGCTATGCGGTGTGGTGCCAGGTGATACAAAAGCGGTCACGCAAGAAAAAGTAAAGAGTGCCTTGGCAGCATATGGGTACTCTTTTGAAAAGCAGCATACAAGAAGGCATCTCTATACGAGGGCGCTTTCTCGCTTAGAGCGCAAGGGGTTGTATAAAAAAATAGATATAGGAGAGAATGTGGAAGACTTTCTTGAGGATCTTGCATTGCCGGCAGACTTGGTCAAGCAGCTACATCATAAATCAAATGAG
>JBBKXV010000078.1:0-1108 GCA_037969665.1 Candidatus Altimarinota bacterium | reverse complement strand
TCACTTTTCTTGTTGGATGGCCGATCGTAATATTTCTCATGAGCTACAGCCCTGCTCTCCTCAAAGTAAATATTCTCTCTACCAGGATTGCTACATACATAACCTTTCCACTTGCTATCACCGCTGGGATTGCGCTTATGTTCTCTCTTCAGCAAATCTACAACCTCAAGAAAAGATCGATATTCACTGGCTTCCTGTCACTTGCTGCAATGACGCTTATTGTCAGCATCCCACTATTTGATGGATTGCGAGATAGCGCAACTTCGCTTGTAAGTGCTCCCAAGTCAGACAGTAGTGTACAGACATTCCACGCCGGCGCCTACATAGGCAGTACACTCCCCTTGCAAACGTGGGCTCTCAAGGACCACAATTACGTAGTGGCTGATACGTGGATAAAAATCTTCACTGCGGATGTCAATCCAGACTACTCCCATCCACTCTCGAGAGGATTCTTTGCAAGATATGAATCCAAGCCAGAAAGGGAGCATTGTACTTTGCACATGATTTCAAAGCCAGACAGTGAACTTTCACACTCTTGTTATGAGAATCTACTGATTGGCCCTGTACTTATTCAGAGTGAATTTGATAGCGAACAATTCATCTCTAGTGATAACTTCATAAAAGTTTACCAAAATAATGAGCAGTCTCTATTTTGGAAAATTCCCTAGCAATAATGAATCAATAGATATGCACACTATAAATACCAGCAAACAATCAACAATAGTAGATTTTATCGATCGCAATACCCTCTGTATTGTAGGTCTACTTATACTACTAAGCATTGGTTATCTATTCATTGCAGAAGCGCGACAACATGATCCCACAATTGGTAAAGATTGGTGGGCTGTATATTTTGTCGATCCTGATCCTTCCTCTCCAAGTCTAGATTTCACTATTGATAATTTCACAGATTCAGAAACAAAAAGTGAATTCTTCACATATGAAATTGTCAGAGATGGACAAATGCTCGAATCAGAAATTATAGAGATGCAAAAGGCTAGCTCACATACTATAACTACTGAAATTGCACCTCCTGCAGAGATCCACGTAACCCAAACAATTGACACCGATCCAAACAGTCAAAAAACTCTATACAAAAAATAATAGA
>JBBKXV010000077.1:0-11047 GCA_037969665.1 Candidatus Altimarinota bacterium | reverse complement strand
CCATCCACTGGTCTACGCAAAGGGCAGATCATCGATGTAGAAGAAACAACTCATGCTATCTCTCTCTCACTAGAAGAAGCAGAGCGAATGTCTGGTGAGCCAATTCATCATGTCTTTGTAGGTCTTGGTGGATCACATATAGAAGCCATCGAAGCAAAGGGAGTCATCGCCACTCAAGGAGATGAGATCATTGATGCAGATATGGAGAGGGTCTTGGAAACAGCGCAAGCTATTTCTATTCCCCAAAACAAACAAGTATTAAAAATTATTCCAAAATACTTCATCATTGATAGTCAGCGAGGTATCAGATACCCAGTAGGAATGGTGGGGAAAAAACTTGAAGTAGAAGCACATATTATATCAGGACTAGCTCCTGCTATAAAAAATATTGAAAAATGTGTCCACGAAGCTGGTGTAGATATTGATGACTTGATCCCAAACTCTCTTGCTGCAGCAGAGTCAGTACTGAGTAAAAGACAAAAGGAGCTTGGAGTCATCTCCATAGATATTGGGCACGGGTCTACGAGTATTGCAGTCTTCGAAGAAGGAGCACTAGTACACACCTCAGTCCTTCCTGTTGGTGGGGAAAATGTTACTAACGATATTGCCATCGGGATACGCACTAGTCTAGATGTTGCTGAAAAGCTTAAACTAGAGTTTGGAAGTGTCTCCGTAGAGGACATCAAGCCAAACGAGGAAATAGACCTTGGTCAGTTCACCGACACTGAGTCAGAAAAAATCTCAAGACAGTATCTTGTACAAATTATTGAGGCTCGTTACTACGAGATTCTCAATATGGTAAAACAAGAGCTTAAGAAAATAAGAAGAGATGGAATGCTCCCAGCAGGAGCTGTGCTCTCTGGTGGAGCGTCGAAAATTCCAGGTCTACTTGATCTTGCGAAAGAGTCACTCAACCTCCCTGTGCAAACAGGAATTCCCTCCCATGTACACGGTATCGTGGACAAGGTGGAGGATCCTGCCTTTGCTACGGCCGTTGGAATACTGCTCTGGGGATCACGTCTTGAAACACCAAGCTACGGCTTTGGACTAGGGATCAAGCAGACAAGCGGAGCTATTAAAAATATAGCCGCAGGCATAGGAGGGTTCTTTAAAAAACTATTACCGTAATATACTTTACATTTACACTTACTTATTACTATGATCTCAAAGGATATGAAAAAGGACACATCAAATACGAATGATGATATGCTAAAAAATGTATTTATCTCATCCAATATTAAAAAACGCTCAATGGAGGTAACTCCAGATATGCACCCTATTGCAAAGATTATTGTAGTTGGTGTAGGTGGAGCTGGAAATAATACACTCAATAGAATCATTGAGGCTGGAGTCGAGGGAGTAGAGTTTATCGCTGTAAATACAGACTCTCAAGCACTCTTTAACTCTCAGGCAGATACCAAGATCAATATTGGTAAGGCAGCCACTAGAGGTCTTGGAGCTGGTGCCAATCCAGAGGTAGGAGAAAAGTCAGCACAGGAAAGCTCAGAGGAGCTCAAAGCAGCTCTCGAGGGTGCGGATATGGTCTTTATCACTTGTGGACTTGGTGGTGGTACCGGTACAGGAGCTGCCCCAGTTATTGCACAGATTGCCAAGGAGTTGGGAGCTCTTACAGTAGGTATCGTCACAAAGCCATTTGCATTTGAAGGAAAAAGAAGAGCAAGCTCTGCTTCAGGTGGATTTGAGTCTCTCAAGAGCAAGGTAGATACTCTTATCACTATTCCAAATGATAAGATTCTTTCTATCATTGATAAAAAGACTCCACTTACTGACGCTTTCCTCGTTATTGATGAAGTACTGAGACAAGGCGTACAAGGTATCTCAGATTTGATCACCGTAAGTGGTCTTATCAACGTCGACTTCGCTGACGTGAGATCTATCATGGACAATGCAGGTAGCGCCCTCATGGGTATAGGTTACGGTACAGGTGAAAATAGAGCTATCGAAGCTGCAAGAAATGCCATCGATAGTCCTCTACTAGAGCTTTCTATCGGAGGTGCACGAGGAATCCTCTTTAATGTCACTGGTGGCACTGACCTCTCTATGTTTGAGGTAGATGAAGCTGCTCGTATTATTACAGAGGCAGCTGACCCAGAAGCAAATATTATCTTTGGTGCTGTGATCAACGAGTCATACACTGGAGAAATGAAGATTACCGTGGTCGCTACAGGGTTTGATGAGGACTCCAATAAGTCTCATGCACAGCGTAGTGTGTCAAACGTACGAAGACCAGGTCTCGCTGGACAACCTACAGAAAAAACACAAGCAAGTAACAACCCTTTCTCAATTGCTGGAAGTAACTCAGCTCCTGCAAGTACTGAAGCTAAGGGAGGAAAATCCTCTGACGAGCTAGATGTACCTGCATTCCTAAGAAATAAGATCAAAGACTAAGCATAGTACTTTTCTTTGCTTCTGAGCAACAGGACGACATAAAAATAAAGGCTAACAGAATCTGTTAGCCTTTATTTTTTGGTCCTCAATTACCTACAGTAACCTACTTTTTATTTCTAAACCAATACATCACCTTTGCCACAGAGCTTGGGGAAACAATATACACAGCCAAGATAAAGAAAATAAACCCTGGCATCACTGGGAGAAGCCCTCCAATCACAGAAAGAAGCAGGAGAACTCCCACGGTAATCCAGCGAAGAACGGGATGCTTGGTGATATGATCAGACATGGGCGGTTTTCCAATGTACTCTACCTCCCTCTCAAGCATGATCCCAAACTTTGCCAATACTCGATGTCTTACCCTGCGTGCAAGCCGTAACATATCACTAGAACTAGCCTTTCCCTGATTGGTAAAAAAATTGGCATGCTTCTCTGAAATAACAGCATCACCAACATGACTTCCCTTGCCCCCTACTTGGTCCACAAGAAATCCTGCTGCATACTCCTTTGACGGGTTTTTAAAAAATGACCCACCACTCTTACCCCAAGGCTGTTTTGCCTTCCTCATCTTTAGTGTCTCCATCATTTCCTGTTGGATCTCCTCTGGGACTCCACCTGGGGCAAGCTCAATGGTCGCCTCTAGCAGCACCTCCGTATTATCTTTGAGCACACTATACCGGTATTCATAACCAAAGTACGTCCGATCCACTTGTTTGATAGAGCCATCTGCGCATAACAACGTTGCACTCACCACCTTATCTCCTATTTCACAATTGGGGACTCCGACATTTCCTCTCACTGCTGCACCAAAGGTGCCTGGGACACCTTGTAGTGGAGCAATTCCCACTAGTCCATTATTTTTTGCTTCTTTGATCACCGTAGCTAGGATAACACCAGACTCGGCAGTGATAGTACTACCTTCAACTGTAATTCCCCGCATTTCATTTTTTAGGACCAATCCATCAAACCCACTGGATGCTACGAGCACATTGCTACCTCCGCCCAGGACAAAAATAGGAATATGGTTATCCTTTGCCATCGTATATGCTTTTCTCATTGTTTCTTGATCCTTAACCACAAGAAAAAGAGTGCCTTTCCCACCAATCTTAAATGTTGTATAGCCAGCCAACTCCTCACCCACAATGATCTGTGGGAAAGTCTCTATAAATAGTTGAATAATGGAACGCTTCATAAGATCTGCTTATCATTGGTCAAAAAGTACAGCTCCACAAAGAGTATTGAGATGAAATAAAGAGCAATATTCCATATATTTGCCACATCTAAGATAGATAATGCTAACACGCCTAATACACAAAATGAAAAGAGTACTCCTTGACGCAGGGATATCAAAAAATGAATCATGTACATTTCCTCCTTTAGGATAAGCATACGAACCACAGAGCCCACAAGAGTACAGAGCGCCGCGCAAGAGATGAGAGTACTTAGTACAAATAGCGTCAATGATAGCCATGGTGCCACATCATAGGGACTCAACCGAAATAATACGAGTAACAGTCCACCAAAACTAATAACAAGGGTAAGGACCATGATACTAAACATTGTTTTTTTCATATTACGCGAACATTGTTAAGATTTTTTTTAACTGTTGAAAATCCTCCATCAGTACAGGCCGCATGCTGCCATTATACAACGCAGCAGCAGGATGGTAACAGGGAAAGATCACAGGACCACCACTTTTTTTCTGTACTGGTACCCCATGAGCCTCAGATATTTTACTGCCTGGCAGAAATTTTACCATGGAAAATCTACCTAAGGTCACAATTACCTTTGGTTTAATAATCTGAATTTGTGCATCTAAGTATCCTGAGCACGCTTCCATCTCACTTTCCTTTGGATCTCTATTTTCAGGAGGCCTGCATTTCACCATATTTGCAATATATACTGACTCTCTCGACAGACCGATAGATACCAATAACTCATCAAGAAACTTGCCCGAAGCACCCACAAAAGGCTTTCCATACTTATCCTCACTTTTTCCAGGCCCCTCTCCTACAAACATCACCTCTGCTTGTTGCGACCCCATCCCAGGAACATAATGTTCGTTTCCCTTATATAGCTCACACTTGGTACAGCCGTCTATTGTCTGGTGTAATTGTAGTAGCTCTGGAGAGCTTCCAGTGATGGCTTCTAGATTGATTGTCATCCGAAGGGGCGATTCAAAAATATATGTCATCTACCTTATATCCTGCTTGGAAAGGCTTGTCAAAGAGACAAAGGCACAGTAGTCTACCAGTATCTTATCTTCCACATATCATCTTGGCTACGATAAAACCAACCTATTATGTCATCGACGGAAATGCCTATATGTATAGAGCATTTTTCGCCATTCCAGGATTTACCACCAAAGATGGTTTCCCTACCAATGCAGTATTTGGCTTTGCAAAAATGTTACTCACATTAAAAAAAGACCACCCCAAAGATCACATCATTGTCTCCTTTGACCATAAAGGAAAATCTTTTCGTAGCGAAATGTACGAACAGTACAAAGCTCATAGAGAAAAAATGCCTGATGATCTAGCACTGCAGGCAGCCGTTATCAAGCAACTCCCTGCATTATTTCATATGCCCGTACTAGAAATACCACATGTTGAAGCGGATGATTCCATCGCCTCCTTTGTCACCCAACAAGCCGAAAAAGAGGACTGTATATGCTACATTATTACTGGTGATAAAGATATGATGCAGCTTGTTCATGGAGACACCTACGTCATGGATACTATGAAAAATGTAGTCTATGATAGGCAGGGAGTATATGACAAGATGGGTGTATACCCAGAACAAATCATAGACCTGCTAGGTCTCATGGGAGATAGCTCAGATAATATCCCTGGAGTTCCTGGGGTAGGTCCTAAAACCGCAATAAAACTTCTTTCTACCTACAAGGATATAGAAGATATTTACCAACATGTTGATGAAATCACAGGAAGTACACATAAAAAATTAGTCGAAAATAAAGCGCAGGCTTTACTGAGTAAGCAACTCGCCACTATTAAAAAAGATATTGATCTCTCCCATGTTGCACTTCATGAGGGTGAGCCTGATTACAACAAGCTACTCGATTTTCTACGCAAATATGAATGTTTTTCTCTTGAAAAAGAAGCTATGCGGCTATTTCAAGTCACGCAAAGTAACACAACAACTCAAACTACCTCTACGCGTGAAGAAGTGACCAGTGATGTATTACTACAAGCTGCTACAGACTATGTAGAGATCTCAAAGGAAGTACATGAAGATAAAACCATTGAGTTTTTACTAGCCACAAAAGAAAAGTACACCAGACTTAGTACTGAGGATTTCTCTGCTCTTCGTGAGCATATCTCCAAGATGAGCATTGATGTCATCACAGATTATGCAAGAGATGTCTGGCCAACCCCTACCCCTCCCGCAAAAAAAGAAGAGCTGCAAGAACAACCATCACTATTTTAATCACAACTATGAAGGATCTTTTTGATATACATATTGCAGAGTTTTTACTTGATGCTGGTAAGCGAGATTATTCTGCCAAGCGACTACGGGAGCAATATAGTACGGAAAGTCTTGCAGAAATCCGTGATACTCAAATCCAAAAGTTACAGGAAAAAAAACTAACAGAGCTATTTTATGAAATAGAAATGCCACTCTGTAAGGTATTACATGAAATAGAAAGTTACGGTGTTGAACTGGATACTGCCTTTTTAAAAGAGCTTTCCGTGCAAATGCACAGAGAAGTACTGCGCATTGAACAGGAAATCTATGATATTAGTGGAGAAACATTTAATATTGGTTCCCCAAAGCAACTAGCCGTCATTCTTTTTGAAAAACTTGGGCTGCCTCCTGTAAAAAAAACAAAGACAGGATACTCTACTGATGCCACAGTACTCACGGAACTCGCCATGAGTCACCCACTACCAGAAAAAATTATTGCGTATAGGCAGTATGCGAAACTGCTCAGTACCTATGTTGATGCCTTTCCTAGTATGGTCGATGAACATAGCCGTCTACATACGACATATACTCAGACGATAGCCAGTACAGGACGTCTATCTTCTATCAATCCAAACCTTCAGAATATACCTATCCGAACCACAGAAGGCAGAGAAATACGGAAGGCATTTGTGGCGCCGAAAGATCACTTTCTTATTGCACTAGACTATTCTCAAATCGAGCTCAGGCTCTTGGCTCATTTTTCTCAAGATAAACATCTCATAGATGCTTTTGCACAAGGAAGAGATATCCATACGTATACTGCATCTTTAGTATTCAAAAAAACACTAGAACAAGTAGAAAAAGATGAGCGGCGTATTGCAAAAACAGTAAACTTTGGAATCGTGTATGGTATGGGGCCGTTTAAACTCTCACGGGATCTCAAAATTAGCCTCACAGAGGCAAAAGAGTTTATCGCAACCTATTTTGAAACCTATCCTGGAGTTCGGTCGTATCTAGACCGCACTGAGGCAGATGCAAAGGCCAAGGGTGAGCTCCGAACCTTGTGTGGACGACTACGATACTTTCCTGAGTTACACTCAAGAAATCGAATACAATATGAAGCTGGAAAACGTGAAGCCATCAACTATCCATTGCAAGGGTCTGCTGCAGATATTATTAAACTAGCCATGCTCAAACTCCACGCCTACCTCAAAGAACATCAACTAGAAACAAAGATCATACTACAGGTTCACGATGAGCTTGTGCTGGAGAGTCCTGAACACGAAGTCGAGAACGTTACAAAAGTAGCAAAAAAGATCATGGAAGAAGTGGTACACCTCAGTGTGCCACTCATTGTAGATGTAGGTATAGGAAAAAACTGGCATGATGCTCACTAAAGGTGTATCTACAATGACTACTTGGGGACACTACGCCCTCTTTTCAGCTCATACAGTATGAGCATCACAACGCCAATAGTAACCGCACTATCTGCTATATTAAAGATCGGGAAGCTACCAACACTAATAAAGTCAATAACGTACTCTCGAAAGATCCGATCCAAAGCATTTCCCACCGCTCCACCAACGATGAGCGCGAAGGAGGTACCAAGCCAAGGGATACTAAGTGCCTTCATGCGATGTCCAACAATGAGTAGGGCAATAATAAACACTACAGTTATCACTTGCAGCAAGAGCCCTTCTAGTGGAATAGAAAAGGCAATGCCTGTATTTTCTGCATACGTCATCTGTAACCACTTCCCAAAAATAGGAATAGGACCACCTAAAGTAGTTGCCCATATCTTTGTGATCTGATCAACAATCACCACATCGAGGGCAATACCAAAATATAATATATTTTTATTCATAATGCATAGTAACTAGGATTCAACTATAGCAAGTATTACACTCAACGCAACAAATTGGGTACTACTGCACCATATGCCACCTTAGTAGACAATAGTAATCATAAAAAGACCTAGCCAGGCACCATACACTCTAGTATGCTTTGTCATCAATTTTAAATTTTTGTAACTATCATGTCAAAAATCAATGTTTGTATTTTATACGGAGGAAAGTCCGCAGAGCATGAAGTGTCTTTGCTCTCCGCCACCAACGTAGTGCGTTCCTTGGACAAGGAGAAGTACAACATCATCCTTACTGGTATTGATAAAGATGGAAAATGGTACCTAAAAAGCACACCCGATGAGCTTACTCATCCTGACCAGTTGAGCCTTGAAGATCTTACAGGAGCCTCTGAGGTGACCCTCTTACCAGAAAGAAAGTACCTCATGAAAGTACATAGTCCTGAAGAGAAAATTAACATTGATGTGGTGCTACCAATAATGCACGGTCCCCATGGTGAAGATGGAAGTATGCAGGGGTATTTAGAGATCATTGATTTACCATATGTGGGTTGTAATGTCTTAGGAGCAGCAATTGGCATGGACAAGGATGTGATGAAACGGCTCCTTCGTGATGCTGGGCTTCCTATTGGTAAGTTTGAAGTCATTCACAAACATGACCAAAATACTACTACGTACAAAGATATGGTATCCAGCCTAGGTGAGCCGATGTTTATCAAACCAGCCAATCTTGGCTCTTCTGTAGGTGTAAGTAAAGTAACCAACGCACAGGAGTTTGAAGATGCCCTAGAAAAAGCCTTTGAGTTTGATACTAAGGCTATTTGCGAAGAGTTTATTCTAGGAAGAGAGGTAGAGTGTGCAGTACTTGGAAATAATAATCCACAAGCATCCACTATTGGTGAGATCATCACCAACCCTGGTCATGACTTTTATTCATACGAAGCAAAGTACATGGATGAAACTGGTGCATTACTCGTCATACCAGCCGAAGTTGAGCCAGAAAAAATGGTAGAGCTACAAGGTCTCGCCATTGAAGTATTTAAGTGTCTCGAGCTTCGTGGATTGGCCCGTGTGGATTTTTTTCTCACAGCAGAAGGTAGAATACTGATCAACGAACCAAATACCCTTCCAGGGTTTACTAATATTAGTATGTATCCTCGTCTATGGCAGGCTAGTGGAAAAAGTTACACTCAACTCCTTGATGAGCTCATTGCACTCGCAATTGAAGACCATTACTCTAAACAACAAATCAAACATAGCTCATAAGAATACCACTGCTCTATCAAAAAAGGCCCCTGCAATGCAGGGGCCTTTTTACAGCTGAAAGGAATACTACTTTTTATCCTCTTCGCTATCTTCTTTCACTTCAGCATCAATGACCTCTTCATCTTCTTTCTCTTTACCTGCAGCGTCAGCAGTCCCCTCTCCTCCCTCGGCTGTCTTTTCCTGCTCTTGCTTGTACAACTCTTCACCAAGCTTCATAGCGGCTTCTGATAGCTCCTTATCCTTATTCTCAATATCATCTTTGGTAGCATCTTCTTTCTTTAAGAGCTCCGCTAGTACTTCTTTCTTCTCCTCCGCATCCTTTACGAGATCCGCTGGAGCTTTATCTCCAAGGTCTTTAATACTTTTTTCCACCATATAGATAGTCTGTTCAGCCTTATTACGTGTTTCAATAAGCTCCTTCTTTTCCTTATCTACTGATGCATTTTCCTCAGCTTCCTTTTGCATCTTATCGATCTCTTCATCAGAAAGTCCACTTGTACCCTGAATAGTGATATGCTGCTCCTTCCCTGTTCCCAAGTCCTTTGCAGAAACCTTGAGGATACCATTGGCATCCACATCAAAGGTCACCTCAACCTGTGGCACACCTCTTGGAGCTGGTGGTATACCATCCAATACAAATTTTCCTAGAGACTTATTATCCTTTGAAAACTCACGCTCTCCCTGTGCGACATTGATCTCCACAGCTGGCTGACTATCAGCTGCAGTTGAAAATGTTTGAGACTTTGAGGTAGGTATTGTCGTATTTCTTTCTATAAGCTTTGTAGCAATTCCTCCCATAGTTTCAATACTGAGGGAAAGTGGGATCACATCAAGGAGTAAGACGTCTTTAACATCTCCCATCAAAATACCACCTTGGATAGCTGCACCTATGGCTACGACCTCATCAGGATTTACTCCCTTGTGAGGCTCTTTACCAAAAAATGCCTTTACCTTTTCCTGTATAAGAGGAGTTCGCGTAGAACCTCCAACCAAAATCACCTCATCAATATCAGAAGTAGAAAGCTTGGCATCAGCCAAGGCCTTTCGACATGGCTCAATACTCCGCTCTACCATATCTCCTATAAGCTGCTCATACTTTGAACGAGAAAGTGTGAGATTAAGATGCTTTGGTCCACTACTATCTGCCGTGATAAATGGGATATTTATCTCAATTTCACTTGCAGAGGAAAGCTCTTTCTTTGCTTTTTCTGCTTCGTCCTTGAGACGCTGTAGTGCCATCTGATCTTTTGAAAGATCAATACCATCAGAGCTATTAAACTCAGCAATAATCCAGTCAATAATCACTCCATCAAAGTCATCTCCTCCCAATCTCGTATCACCATTGGTTGCCAAGACTTCAAAGGTTCCCTCTGATGAAATCTCTAGCACAGAAACGTCAAATGTTCCTCCACCAAAATCATATACAACAATTTTTTCATTCTTCATTTTGTCTAGTCCGTAGGCAAGAGCAGCTGCTGTCGGCTCATTAATAATTCTCTTTACTTCTAGACCTGCTATTTTTCCAGCATCCTTTGTTGCCTGTCTTTGACTATCATTAAAGTATGCTGGCACGGTTATTACTGCTTCTGTAACAGGAGCACCAAGATACGCCTCTGCATCTGCCTTGATTTTTCCAAGTACCATTGCTGCAATTTCAGCTGGCTTTCTCCACTTACCATCAAGCTCTATCAATACATCCCCTTCCTTACCTGCCTTTGTATTATAAGGAGACTTAGCGATTTCCTTTTCTACCTCCTTGTAGGTTCGTCCAATCCATCTTTTAGCAGAGTAGATAGTTCCAAGGGGGTTTGTTACCATTTGCCTTCTTGCCACCTGTCCCACAAGACGCTCACCATTTTTATTGATGGCTACGATAGATGGCGTTGTTCTGTTTCCTTCTGCATTTGTGATAATAGTTGGTTCTCCTCCCTCCATTACTGCAAAGGCAGAGTTTGTTGTACCTAGATCAATTCCGATTACTTTTGACATATTGTTTAATAATAATGTAATTAGCACTCACAATTATAGAGTGCTAACTTTTGTATGTCAACATACCTCATCACCGGAGGAGCTGGTTTCATCGGC
>JBBKXV010000076.1:0-1150 GCA_037969665.1 Candidatus Altimarinota bacterium | reverse complement strand
TGGATTATCAATTCTTTCAGGAAAAAAGGTGCTAAAGGCTACCGGTTGAACTGCATACTGAAGTGTATTTGTCTTGTCGGTTTCTCCCCATTTGGATAATTCCACATCTACTTCTGAATTTGCTTCCTCAAAGAAAGTGTTGTTATCCCAAGTGAAAAGTCCCACAACGATATTCTCTGGCATATTCACAAAATCTCCTTCAATCGTAAAGGTGTATGTGCCATATCCTATGTTCGCAGAGGTTACCAGTTCAGAGGAATACCATGTGTCTCCCCTCTTGGTTATATGCATATGTAAATACCCAGATTCATCCACATAAATATCATCTTCATCGTCACTAAAGAAATTAGGTCCAGGACCCACAGGAGCTGTGCTACTCTTCACATCCCATTCATATCCTGAAAACAAAACGGTATCGCCAAAACGACCAAAATCAGGTGGATCTGACTGTTCACATCCTAAAGAGAATAATCCAATCACACATGCACATATCAATATCCTTTGCTTCATTTCCCTGAATAATAAAAACTGGTTGTCTTTCCTCCTACTGTCACTTCAAATTCTCCTTCCTCTGTAATCCATGTATTATCAATACCTACAAACGCCAGATCCTCAGGACTAATTTCTAGAACAAACTCTGCGCTTTGTCTCTTGTCCAAGTTTACTTTTTTGTAGGCTCGCAATCGTTTGTGACTTGGAGTGATACTCGCTACTTTGTCTGACACAAAAACCATAATCACCTCCTTACTATCATAGATGGGACTCATGTTTTCCAAACTCACTCTGACCTTTAGTGTCTCCCCTTTTCGCAAGGTATCAGTTGACAATGTCATTTCCTTATACATTATCGGAGCATAGCTCAGCCCAGCACCGAATTCCCATTGAGGATTGTATGCATTCCATGAAAAATCAAAATGCAAGCGCTCCGTATTCTTGTGATCATACGTCAGGAGTGAGTTTACATACCTCGGATAGGTGATAGGCAAGTGTCCGCTAGGGTTCACCTTACCGCTAATTATATCTGCTATTGCTCTTCCTCCTTCATCCCCCGGATTGTAGGCCATTAGGACTGCATCTAACAAGGGTTCAATGCGTGAAATGACTCTTGGTCTATTCTCTACCAAAACAGCCACCATAGGCACACCTAATG
>JBBKXV010000075.1:0-1938 GCA_037969665.1 Candidatus Altimarinota bacterium | reverse complement strand
AGTTCTTTTATCAAAGTACAGTAGTTCATATATTTATCAAGAGCTGGTCCAGCAAACATTTTCACAAAACCCTCTTCATTCAAGATAAGCTTTTGTAGTGCAGTACATGTATCTACATCTATGTTATTAGCGTTGCGTAGCTCATCAAATATAAATTGCTGCAGGACTAGGTCATCTGGCTTGACCTCGTATGTATGATCCATGTGTTGATCATACTGCTTGTTGCCAATAAGAAATGTGAGGAAGTCATAAGCCGGTTTACCTTCTCTACTCTTTAATTGTTTCCGCAAATCGTTTAACTTACCCTTATAGTCAGCATACGATGATACCACTAGACTACTTTGCTGCTCTTTATCAGTAACTTCTGCACCTATGGTATTCAACATGTGTATAGCGTAAAAAATACATTCTTAGTATAATACGCCGTATTTTACAAATAGTCAATATATTGTCAATACTACTTTATAAACGTGCTCTTTGTACTCTAGGAAATGATAGTCATATGGGCTGCTAGGTCAGCAAGGAGATCATACTGTTGCCCCTCACTGAGCTTACCACCGCCTTTTATGATATTCACCGCACCACTGATATCACGAATCACCTTCTCAATACTTTCCTTACGCTGCTGATCATAACGCGCCACTATGTAACTCATCAAAGACCCCTTTCGTTCGGTATGCATATCACTGTTGACTGTATTGGCAACAAAAGATGCCGCCTTTGAGAGTGCCTCTGGAGATAGGTCTGCTATCAAAATTGCTTCGACGTGTTGGAATACGGCACGGTGTTCAAGTAACGTACTGTTCGATAGTATTATATTAGAACCTCCTTTTTCATTTTCTAAAACAGACAACGTTGTTACATCTGATACTTTCTCTTGAAAGTAGTCTTTGACGGCCATACCAGTGAATCCAACAGCCATGGCAATCAACAACGTTGCTGCGTGTTTTTTCAGAAGTTTGACATGTAGTATGCGATCTCTCTCTACACTATGGTCAATAGCTACAGTGCTATGGACTTCCTGATCGTCTAGTCCACGAAATTCAGCATCATAGTACTCCTCACTAATAGAGTTTGGTTTTATTCTATTTTGTTCCATTTTATTTCTTTTTTCTTATATAGCCCACTAGTTATAGCCCAACATAAAAAAAGCTCAAGCAGCTGAGCTTGCGCTGGGATTGGTTTATCGCATGTTATGCCTTCATCTTCTTGGAGCCTTTCTTGGAGGTTTCACCCGTGAGGACTATTTCTGCCTCTTCTCTTGCAGACATGATCAGCTCTACATTGGTAAAATCTGCCATCTTGAGGTCAGGTAATCCGCTCTGCTTTATACCATAGACCTCACCTGGTCCACGCAGCTCTAGATCTATCTTGGAGAGGATAAACCCATCATGGTACTTTTCCATAGACCGTAGTCTCGTGGTATGCTCCGCATAGGATTTTCCCGTGGCAAGAAAGCAGTATGACTGTACCTCTCCACGTCCAACGCGACCCCTGATCTGATGTAATTGTGACAGTCCAAACCTTTCTGCACCTTCGATGATCATTATGGAGGCATTGGGCACGTCAATCCCTACCTCTATCACTGAGGTGGCTACCAATACATCATACTTTTTATCTTTGAAATCTTGCATGATAGTCTCTTTTTCTGCTGCCTTTAACTTTCCATGGATCAAGCCGACCTTTCTATTGGGAAAGACTTTTTCTGACAGTTCAGCGTATTCTGCTGTTGCGGCTTTTACCGCTTCCAGCTTTTCTGATTCATTGACTAGTGGGCACACCACAAAGACCTGTCTCCCCTTTTCTATATTACTATCTATAAATGTGTACATCTTGGCTCGGTCATGTGGCGGAGCAATGCGAGTCAGTATTGGTTTTCTACCACTAGGCATCTGTGAGATGATGGACAACTCTTGATCACCATACATAGTCAGAGCA
>JBBKXV010000074.1:0-2776 GCA_037969665.1 Candidatus Altimarinota bacterium | reverse complement strand
TTACCAAGGCGGGATCCATGGAGCATGCGCTAGATATGTTATTGCGTGGGGAACGGGCTAGCTAGCAAGTGCTAAGATACATCCAAGGAGCTCTACATCCCTTGTGTTTTAATGAGTATGAGCACTATGGTCCACCTCCACATGCTCATCCTTGTGAAACACCACACTGGCAATCACTGTAGCAATAGGTACAGCAAGGATAAGCCCAATACTACCCACGAGTGTTCGAGTAATTTCCTCTGCCATAAACTCATAGTTGAGAATATCACTAAGAGAATGCGAGGAGTCAAAGAAAATCAAGAGCAGGGGTAAGGATGCACCTGTATATACCAAAATCAAGGTATTTACTACTGAGGCGATATGATCCCTACCCACGGCCATACTCCGAGTATAGAGCTCCTTGAGAGAAATCTGCTGTTGTACTGCCTTGAGTTGTTGTACCACAGAAGTTTGAGTAATAGTGACATCATCCAAAATCCCAAGCACACTGATGATGATTCCAGCCAAGGTAAGTCCAGTAAAGTTGATATTGGATCCTATGCCTACTTTTAGAAAGGTAGACTCTTCACTAGTTAGCCCACTAAGCTGCGAGAGTTCAGTAAAGATGGTAGCAAGTATTCCAGTAATAATCAGTGCAATCAGCGTGCTGATGATGGCTACGTGGGTCTTTTTGGTAAACCCATGAGATAGATAAAACATTGCTGGTAGGATAAAAAGAGAACCGAGTAGAGCAGATAGTACAGGATCTACACCTTGTAGCAGCATGGGAAGTACAAGCTTAAATAGTACTAAAAAGGAAAATGCCATACTAAGTAGTGCGTAGAACCCTTTTTTTCTATTCACAATCAATACCACAAGTACAAAGAGTCCAAAGAGAATAAGGATACTGGGTCGCCTTACATAGTCCATAACATAGAGCTGCTCAAGGCCAAATTCACCTTCGTACTGTACCAGGACTACATCGTCTCCAGCCTTGTATTCCTTGCCATTGATAAAACCAGTGACGCTATTTTGAATTTCTATTGTGCTACCAGCACTTGGGCCATCTTTTATAAAAACCTCTAGGTACTGGATGCGTTCTCCTTCTTCTTGTTGGTCCTCGGGACTATCTATAGTAAGAGAAATTACTTTACCTTCAAAGTACTCCTCGCGAGCAGGCCCTCCAGAAACTCCAGGTATGTCTACTCTGATCAATAAGAGTACAAGTGTTACTAGTACAAAAAGTATTTGTCCTAGGCGCTTCCACGTGAGGAGAGTCTTCATATGGCTCAAAGTAGTAAGTGATAATATACTTGGATCAACTGTCTTATCTTATAGGTGGCACATTACTTTCCTTTTCTTGTTGTGTAGCATACAACTCTGGATCAATCTCTCGCTCAAAGCAAGTGTACTCATCCTGATGACTCCAGTTTTGCTGGTACGCTCCATAGGGGGAAGCATAACTTTTATTTGCTGGATTATGATCATCGCTCACACTATGAAAGGTTGCACATAGCTTCAGAGAGAGAGGGCTAGTAACTACGTATTCGTACTGTTCTTTGGTCTCAGGGTCTACAGGAATAGTAAATCCTGAGATACTATCTTCTACATCCAGTAGTGTGCTAGGTAGTGTAGCTTTTTGAGTCCAGTAGGTGATGAGCTCTCCTTGTAATTGCTGTAAGTGATTGATACGCTGTTCGTCCATCCGTCTATCACGTTGTTGTGCCGGAGTGCCAATGATCATAAACCCACAGGCGATGCTTACGAAGACCGCGATGGATAATATCCATGCAAGTATGGTTCGAGTCTTTGTATGAATAGGTTTGTGATGCAAGTCCCAAAGGAAGAAACTAAAGACGGCAACCGCTATCAAGAGTACAATAATAATTTTAAGGAAAAAAGGCATGGTGAGCTCCCCACTCATAAAGTTGTATACAAAGGTGATGAGGTCAATAATAATAGTCATTGCTGACACAAAGAGTGTGAAGTAGACAAGCCATTTTACAATGCCAAGATCTTTCTTTCCTGGCTCTTTTTTTATGTCTCTTTGTAGTAACCAGCTACTGATAAGGTATGCTGGTGTAGTGATGATCAACATCGATGTGGAAAAACGTATTGATTCGGAAACACCAGTGAAATAGTAATACAACGTGTCTGGAAAGAGGACATCAATGTATTGGGAAAAGAGGGTGATGATACTCGTGACCATCAAATAAAAGGTCACGATATGAAATAGTCGAAGAAAAATATCCTTTGGTGTAGTGATCGTGGTGCTTTTAGCCATTGGAGAAGAATAATGATATCAATATAGTCTATTGTACACTTTACAGGAAATATGCAAGTTGAAGCCAGCTAGTCTTTGTATTGCTATAGTAGTGTAGCATATGAATCTAGAAGCATGCCATCCCAATCTGGAGTAGCATAAGGGTGCCTATTTTTTGACAGTATTACGCCCTAGTGTATTATCGAGCCATTATTATATTAAATAGAACTACACAATGCATAGAATAGACAAAGCAATTATCCCATCAGGATTAATTCGTAGTGGCAAGACGTACTCTCTCTTAAAAAATGCAGGGGGGTTGTACATCATACAGACTGGACCAGCTGGAAATGCGGTAAAAACACCAGATCCTTTGGCTAAGTACATTGTCAATAAAGTCCATGAGCGTATTGCACAAAAAGTGGCGGAGGGAGAAAAGAAAGTTGACGCTGCTAACCTAGAGGAATTGGTGCAACAAAAGGGAAATACATTTCTGCCCTGGGGAGAGATAGTAGAAAAAGAGGTATCTCAAGA
>JBBKXV010000073.1:0-3971 GCA_037969665.1 Candidatus Altimarinota bacterium | reverse complement strand
CATTTCTGGCACATGCTATTTCTAGGCAGAAGACACGAGGGGTTTTGGAAGAGTGAAGTAAGATATTTCAGACATATGACAAAATGGCAGTCATATTTTATGAAGCTAAGCGACAAGAGACCTATGTTTATTGAGGATTAATCCTTTCATATAAACTTACAAAAAGCCCTGAGGTAACTCGGGGCTTTTTTATATGCATTTGAGTGGTGAGGTTGGAGATTGATTCTTTTTTATGGGAAACAATCTAGATGGTAGGCATTGTGTGTTGCAAAAAAAGTAGTAGATAGTGCATACTATAAATACTATAAATAAACACAGACATAAATGAAAAAAGTATATCTTAGTATGCTCTTTGCCGTACTGATATTTACTACGAGCATACATGCACAAGCAGCCCCTGATGCTTCCTTTGCAGGAGAATGGCCACGAGTAGATACTGGTAGTGATGGCTTTCCCCTTATGGTGACTAATACAGGCTCTGAGGTACATCTCATTGATTGTGATAACCAAGATTGTTCAGTAAATACGGTTACCACTATTTTAGCTCAATCTGGTGATCCTTTCATTACTATCGGTGCAGATGGTTTTCCTCGAATTGTGATACATGAGTATGCAGCAAAGACAGCAAAACAAATACGCTGTGATGATGCGGAGTGTACGACTTATACTACAGACACAGTAAATACAGGATACCCTATCGCATCCCAGCAGGGTATTGAAAATATTGCAGTTTTACCAGACAACACCTTGGCCTTTATGGCAGCGGTAACGGGAGTAAATGGTATTGACGCGATATATACTCATTGCTTACAGTTAGAATGTACTTCAGTATCCTCTAAAAGTATTTATGCCACGCCAGCCTTCCCTACCCGTGGTGCCTTTTTTGGAGATGCTTCGGATATTGAAATTGATTCCAATGGATTACCTCAGCTGGTATATGCTCACCAGTTTCATGCGGGACTCTTTTTGGCATCATGTGATGATGTGAATTGTACTACCTTTACCAATGTGCCCTTATCAGTGCACCCTGTACCATCTCAAAATGGTCAAGAGCGTGTGTACCCTGATCTTGAGTTAACCTCACAAGACTTACCACGTATAAGTTTTGGACAAACTAGGGGACCCTCTGCAGGAAGTTACGAGGGGTATCCTGATGCAAGGCTCATCTTGTGTGATGATACACTTTGTACTACGAAGACAGATAAGATAATAGATACTGACTATAATGCAGGGTACTATGTACGTCTTGAGTTAAATTCTCAGGACTACCCTGTCATGGTTTATGATTATCTGCTAGAGGATCCATACACCAAAGGCTTAAAGTAGGCAGAGTGTATGGATACACAATGTAACGTCATAGAACGAAAAACTATCATTGATGCAGTGGAAAAAAGTGTGCCATATAATGAAGGTGTACTGTTTCATGAAATATCACTAAGTCAAAATGATGATATCTATACAACACTAGGATATGGAGATGGTGCTATTAATTATACCACTGACTACTACTTTTCATCACGGAGCGTAGAGCACTACCCAAAGGTGGAGGAGTTGATGTTTCAAAGTGAGTTTGATGGAGGAGCAGGAAAAAATGTAGGTCATATTGGATATGGAATTACTTCAGACCTTGGACTAGATGGCATGCCCCGTCTTGCGTTTTATGACTACTTTTATAATACAGTCAGATTCATCAGGTGTTTCAATGTGGAGTGTACTGTTCGTAGTAATAATGAAGTGTATTTTTCCACAGATAGAGTTGGCAGTAGTTCATCAGATAACGGAGGTTTTTTAGATATTAAGGTAGGTAGTGATGGATTTTCAAGGGTATTGTTTACCTCAGGATCAGGTGGGCAACAGCTCAGATATGCTATATGTAATGATGACTTATGTACAAGTCCCACGGTAAAGTTATTGGCAACCTCTGCGGACTCTTATGATTATAGAAGTATGAACTTTTCACTAGATAGCAGTAATATACCTCATATGGTATATAACAGACGAAATACTAGTGCCATGTTCCCCGTTCTTGTCGATGAGTATTATGGAACATGTGATGATGCCATATGTACTAACTTTAGCACTACTCAACTAGAGGATGAAAAGGCTATCCAAGGAGTGGTAGGTACTGGGGTAAATGCAGGAGGAGAGTTTATGTTTATACATTATAATGCCACAGCTGGGTTAGAGCTCTGGAGATGTACAAATGCAGATTGTACTACAAAAGTACAAACTCTACTTCAGGCCCCTCATGGTGCAAATTACTATGGTGCTTCAGAGATAGTGTTTGGTAGCGATGGCTTTCCCCGTATTGTCTATCTAGATAATGATACCTATTTGTCAGAGTTCTTGAAATGTGATGATCTAGATTGTACTAGTTACACAAGGAAGACACTGCCATTTGGCCCTGACTCTGATCATATAGAAATGGCTCTAGACAGTAATGATCTTCCGAGATTTGGTGGGCTGACATATCCAGACCCAGACTATTGGGGTAGTCTACAATATGTCTATTGTGATGATGAAGCGTGTGCTACAAGTCATTTGGTGACAATAAAGGATGGTAATGCAGCTGGTAAAGGCTTGATCCTCAACGGTGGGTTTACACTTGTAGATGATTCAATACCAGTTTTTCCAATTTTTCAGCAAAAATATGATGATGCAAATTTTGATGTCATCGTAGCAGAGGTGGTGAGCTGTAAGGAGATCACTTGTGCTACCATCAATGGTCCAAGTGAGCCAACAGATCATTTTTCAAATAACACCAGTGCACAGCTAGCTAGAGTAAACCCTGCTGATCTAGCAAGTCTTGATGTGTTGACGTCAGCAGTATACCAAGATCAAGATGCAGGTGACCTTGCAACGGCATATAGACTACAGGTAAGTGAAACAAAGGACTTTGCAGGTCTCGTCTATGATAGTAATAAAACAACACTCGCTACAAATGTAGCCATTGCAGCGAGGTCTGAAGACTTGGCCATTCCTTCACTAAATCTAGACTATGCCACTCAGTACTATTGGAGAGTAAAATTTTGGGATTCCTCAGATACACAAGGACTATATTCAAGTGTACAACCAACTGCGAATACATTTATGGTAGTACAGCCACCACTACCCACTGTTAACAATTTTACACCTCTATCTATAATACAATCTACAACGGGCATTTCATTTGACGTGGTACGTGCAGGACTTGGTATCGTAAATAACGATCTAAAGGTTACCTCAGGAGGAACTGTTGTATGGGAAGCGGGGGTATGTACTGGGGGATATACATGTACTTTTACTCCTGTGGCAAATGGACAAAACTTTATGTATAAGCCAAATGCCGGATGGACCAATGGTAGTTATCCAGTAAATGTAGACTACCGCCTTTCTTCTGGAGGTGCTTTCCAGGATATTTCTGATGAGGTCGTTGTCGTCACATTGCCTGTTCCAGTGACGCCACCAAGTACAAGTGTCACTACACCTGTGTCAGGCGGTGGCGGTGGTGGAGGTGGAGCGTACCGAGATACAACGACGACTGTAGTTGGAGGCAAGAAGAGTACAACCTCCCCTACTCCAACAAAACCAGTTACTGACCTTGTGACAGTGTACCCAGAGGATGTAAAGGAAGATAGTCAGCTCACTCTGGCAGAAAAGATCTATAACCGTTCTATTGCGTCTATCCAAAAGGACCCAAATCTACTGTCTATGCACTCCTCAGCGGAGAGCTTGGTGGGAGAAAGTCTTTGTATAGAGCTGCAACGTGACTTGGCTGAATACTTTACGAGTCTCAAAGATGGAGACTTTAGAACATTGATCCGTGAGCATGGTCTCGTCTTGGGACGAGGCGAGGGCACATTGGACCCCAATGGTAATATAGCAAGATCAGAGATCCTGCGTCTTGTCCTCCAAGCAGACTGTGGATCATTTACCATCCCTGCGGTGACGAGTGAACCTTTCCCTGATGTACCAAAAGAGCACAAAGATGC
>JBBKXV010000072.1:0-9653 GCA_037969665.1 Candidatus Altimarinota bacterium | reverse complement strand
GTTTATGAAACCAAAGCATCATATGCCTATCCATGGTGAGTTATTTATGCGAACAGCCAACAAAAACCTAGGTATTGAGATGGGAGTTCCTGCAGAAAATAATCATCTGGTAGACAATGGAGATTGTTTAGAATTGTTTGATGGTAAGGTAAAGATAAAGGAAAATTTTATTGCTCTTAAGGATGTTCTTGTGGAAAAGGGACGTGAAGGAGAAATAACAGATCCTATGATTTTTGAGCGTATTACACTGCGGGATAATGGTATTCTTATGATTTTGTTTAAGGTTGATAAATCAACGAGACAACTCAAAAGTCGGCCAAAGCTTATCTCAAGGGGGTTTGTCTTTAAGGATACCAAAGAAAAGGTAGCAAAAGAAATGGCAGATCGTATAGGTAAAATCTATGATACTCATGCTCGAAAGGGTGATAGTCAGAAGAAGCAGAAGGAATTAGTAGGTAAAATCCGTTGGGAGATAAGTAAATACATTTCAAAATCCTTTGATAAAGAGCCTATTATCGTACCACTTATTATTGAAGATTAATATGTTAAAACAAACCTTTGTATGGTTTCTACTTCTAGGATTCTTTTTTATCCTCTTAGGTATTGCCATCCTGTGGAATACACAGGTACTGATTATTGCCGCGAGCATCTGTAGTTTTATACTAGCCTTTCTGATGTTGTCTGTGGCAGTTGCTGCATCAAAATGGGATAAAAAAGTTACTTCATTTAAAGCACATATAAATAAGTCGGTACCCTTTATCTCTCTATTCAAATAGTCATGAAGAGACCTGAAGTACGCGGTGATATGATCATCGCTGATGTCATAGATAAACACCCAGAGCTCATTGATGTGATGTTTAATCATGGAATACAGTGTTTTGGATGTGGCGCTGCAACCTCAGAGACCTTGGAGCAAGGATATAAAGGGCACTATGGTGAGGATGCAGATTTTGCATCATTTCTTAGTGAAATAAATGGAGCTTTGGAAGTAGAGGTCTGCTCAATCTGCTCCTCTATATCCTCTTATGATGAGCCACTATTCCGTATGATGAGAGCAGGAAAAGAAGAATGGTCCTGTAAAAAGTGCATGTAGCATGGATTAGTGACGGGGGTGAGGGTCACTATGTGATCTTCTATTGCGCTGCCTGCTCCTTGCAGTTATATCTAGACTAGAAAAGGCTATTTTTTATTCCACAGTGCCCATGAAAACAGCTATCATAATATGTTCTATTATAGTACTAACTTCTTGCTCGCTGCAGGAGGATATTCATCATTACACTCCCAGTACACCAGTGCCATCGGTACCCGTGGGAAAACAGCATCCTGACTATAGGAAAAGTATCAATCAACTAGTGCCGTTTTCTGTACAGGCACCTGATGGAGACTGGGCAAGTCCACTGAGGCAAGATGGGTGTGAGGAAATGTCTGTCATTATGGCCGTCCAATGGGTACAGGGTGCTTTGCTTACACCAAAAATAGCTCTTGATGAGCTACTTTCGGTTTCAGCATATGAAGATAAAGAGTTTGGGAGTAATAAAGATACCTCTGCTGAGGATACAATGGAGCGTCTGCTGAAAGGGCACTATAATCTGACCAGGGTGTCACTTCTTGATATTGCTGCTCCTGAGGATCTAAAGAAACCTCTTTATGAAGGAAAGATTATTATTGCACCTATGAATGGAAAAAAACTTAATAATCCATACTTTTCCAATGGTGGTCCAGAGAAACATATGATAGTGATCACTGGGTATGACGTTGAAAAGAGACAATTTATAGTTAATGACCCAGGTACAAAAAGAGGTGAGCGTTTTGTCTATGCAGAAAATATGATTATGGATGCTTTGTATAACTACCCCACCACAGGTAAGAAAAAAAGTAACCATGAAAAGCGGGTGATTGTAGTGGGGCGGTAGGCAACGCGTTGGTTACTTTATGCCAAATGCTACCTTGACGTTGTTTGTGGTATGCTTTCCTATTTCTTCACTACTTAGACCTTTGAGCTCCCCAATTTTTGCTGCAGTATGGATGACATAAGATGGTTCATTGATCTTTCCCCGTAGTGGAACAGGGGCTAAGTATGGTGAGTCTGTTTCTATAAACATACGGTCTAGGGGCACATAGGCTGCTGCTTCTGCCACATCAGTGGCGTTTGCAAAGGTCGTTACTCCTGAAAAGGAAATATATGCTTTGTTATACGTTGTAATAATATGCCGTGCGGTATCTTTATTTCCCGTAAAGCAGTGAAAGACAATAGTGATATCAGTGTAGTGGTGTAATATATCAAAACTATCATCAAAGGCATCACGGATATGTAGGACACATGGGAGTTTGTATTTCCGTGCAAGTTCTAGCTGCATGATAAACAATGCTTTTTGCGCTTCTTTGTGTGGAGTACGGTAGTAGTCTAACCCACATTCACCTATGGCGATGGGGGTAAAGGTCTGTAGTACTCCTTCCAGTGCTATGCGTTGAGTGTTGAGCTCTTCTTGCCACTGTGGGGTAGTGAGCTCTGGTGAATTGAAGTGGTCTGGGTGGATGCCGATGGCCGTATGAAGCTGTATATTTTTATCCATATGATTGCGTTCTAGGGCAATATAAGGTGACCAATCCTTTGGCTCGCAAGCAATGTTAATAATACCTGTTATATGTGCCTCTTTTGCACGTAGGATAAGCTCGTTTATATTGGTTGAGAGACCCTTTGACAAAAGGTGAGCATGGGAATCTATGTACATTAGAAGGGTGAAAAAAAAATAGTACTACTCATGTATACCACAAAGTGTCGATGGTGTGTATACCCTTCACACTAGGTACAATCAAGATTATTGTTCATAAGTGCTAGTAAAGTTATGAGATAATGTTGACACTTCGTACAATGCGTATTACCTTAAGGTCTGAATTACATAGACATTATTTGCTCTATATAAAGATTTTTCTTCTAGGAGAAAAAGCCCCTTTATTTTCCTTAATATAGTGTGCATGACAACCACCGATGCTCCAGTTTCAAACAAATTAACACTACACCTTCCAGATATTTTGTCAGATCTTTTCATGGTGCTGACGGAGAAAGAAAAAGAGATTTTGGTAGGTCGATTTAGCCTGAACAATGATCCAAAGCGTACGTTGGAAAGTATTGGAAAAAAGTTTAATGTCACTAGGGAACGAGTAAGACAGATTGAAAATATTGCAGTCAATAAACTAAGAAGAAACGTTGGAAATACAAAGCTTAGTGATATTAATGAGCTTGGAAAAGCGATTTTGGCATCAGTGGGTGGATTGCTACTAGAGGATAGTTTGGTGAGTTACATTTACCATCGTATAGAAAATCCATCTGAGTTCGATAAGAGTATTATTAAGCTTTCGTTACGTATTGATGAGACGACAGTAAAGCAGGATCGCACTAGTAATTTCAGAGTTTTTTGGCACTCAAATATTGTGTCAAAAAGAGAGATTCGAGATGTGCTAGAGGAGGCCATGAAGCACCTCAAGCTCAAGAAAGATGTGATGACTGAGGAGTCTTTGGTGGCTAAGGTAATGAATAAGCTTAGCTTAAAGTATGAAAATCTTTCTCCAGCATTGATATCTTCAATTCTTGCAGTGGATGTTCATTTCAAAAAAACAGATGAAGGGTGGGGGCTATCATCATGGAGACATATTAATCCAAAGAGTATTCGAGATAAGGCGTATATTGTACTCAAAAGAGCTGCAAAGCCACTTCACTTTGTCTCCATTGCAAATAGTATCATTGACTCAAAGTTTGATAAGAAGATGGTGACGACCCAGGCGGTACATAATGAGCTGATTAGATATGATAAGTTTGTGCTTATTGGTAGAGGGCTGTATGCACTTAAGGAATGGGGATATGACTCTGGGACGGTTGCGGATGTTATTGAGAAAATACTAGAAAAAAATGCGGAACCAATGACAAAAAAAGATATCGTAGATGAAGTGATGAAGCAAAGGAAGATAAAAGTAGGAACTATTTCACTCAACCTTCAAAATAATCCAAAGTTTGTGAGAGTGGGTAGAGCAGTATATACGTTGGCATAATAGTCTTAGTTAGACATGTTTCCACGAGCAAGAGCAAAAGCCCCAATATATTTGGGGCTTTTTATTTCTATGCTTTTAGCGCATGCTTCTAGCGTGCTAAGGGTGGTGGCGACATCGTCGACCAAGATGATTACTTTAGATGGCTCTGGAAGGTAGGTAAAAGCATCTAAGAGGTTTTGATGTCTTTGCACCTTATTAAGAGAAGCTTGGGAAGTGGTTGCTCTTGTGCGGGAGATACAAGATTGAAGAGGAATATTATTGATGGCGTGAACTCGCTGTGCAATAAGCTGGGCTTGGTTGAAGCCCCGTACTCGTTGTTTGCTTTTGTGTAAGGGTACTGGTACCAGAATAGAGTTTTTTTGAAAGAAAAGTGAGGTGGGTATAGTAAAAAGAGAGGGTGGTATAAGAGTGATGATACGAGAATAAGAAGAGTACTTCATACCTTTAATAACTCGTGCTATACTGCTCTTTGCTCGATAGGTGGTTGCGACATAGAGAAAGTCTAGGCATGCTCCATTTGATTTACAATCTACGCAGGTGTATCCTTGTGGGGACTGCTTTCTACAATAAGGGCATTCCTGATTGGCTAGGTGAGAGATGCTTGATGAGCAAGGGAGGCACAGTAAGGAGCCATCTTGTCTGCAGAGAAGACAGATATCTGGAAAAAATATATTTATAAGTTTTGATAGCATATGAAGAAGTTGAGCTATAAAAGTATCATATTATGTACAGTACTTTTTTTTGGAACAGTGGCATATGCCAAACCTAGTCCTTTTCTGGATGTAGATACATACAATTTTTCAAGAGTTGCAATTACTTACTTACAACAGGAGGGTATTGTTACAGGAAAAGAGGATGGGAGTTTTTATCCAGCTAGTGCAATTACAAGGGCAGAGTTCGCAGCATTATTGCTTCGAAGTGCGAAGATACCTGTGCATTCGGGTAGTATAGTATTTAAAGATGTTCCTGAGGGTGCCTGGTATAGAGACGTTATACAAACAGCATATGCTGAGGGAGTGATGTCGGGCTACCCCAATGGTCATTTTGCTCCCGAACAAGAAGTGACAACAGCCGAGGCAGCAGCAATGCTACTTCGCGTATTTCCTATTTCCCAAGTGACTAGTGATGAGTTTACACGGTCAGATATGGAGCGGGGGGTATGGTATACACCGTACTTGAGTACACTATTGGCATACAATATTGATCCCTTTGTGACTCAGGATAATATCTTTCCAAATCGTATGTTGAGTCGTTCAGAGGCAGCTGAGTTACTGTTTCGAACATTGGCAGTGTATGGAGAAGGCGCTGTATTTTCTGATTCCTTGGTGAATGAGACAGATGATATGATATATATATCACGAAAGGGAGTTGCTAGAGGTCAACAAACATACCTCAGTAGTTTGTCGCAAGAGGAGCAAAAACGTATTGCTTTATTGGATCGCGCAACAGCTGCCGTGGTGAGTATTGTTGGGACGGTGGATAGAACAGATTTGGAAAATTATTTAAAAACATTGGCTAAGCATACAGAGTATAATCAAAGGTATGCGACGCTAGCTTTTGATGTAACTCATGGAACAGGCTTTTTTGTGACAAAGTCAGGACTTGTTGCCACCAATAAACATGTAGTGGAGGAAAATATTGAGTATAATGTGCTGACAAAGAGTGGGGAAAGTTTTCGTGTAAAAAAAGTGTATAAAGATGACACTCTTGATTTTGCATTGTTAGAGCTTGATATGCCACTGACGCGTGTGCATCCTTTTTTAGAGCTGCTGGCAGCAAAAGAGACCGCGCTGATTGGTCAGGATACATATACCATTGGAAATCCATTGGGAAGATATCCAGAAAGCATTGGAGAGGGTATTATTACAGGTTTAGGGCGGACGTTAAAGACTGTTGGGAGCGGTAGTAAACTTATGCGTTTATTTGATGCTCTACAAACAAATGCCGAAATTAGTAGGGGAAATAGTGGTGGGCCACTGATTGATAGACATGGCCAAGTGCTTGGTATGGCAACTGCTTTAGATGACGATGGTGAAAATCTAGGCTTTGCAATCGACCATGATTATCTGATCGCAGCCATTGATAGTTTTAAGAAGTATGGTGAGTTTCATAAAGCATACCTTGGCATACGCTACGTAGCTTTGGACACAAATATTGCAAAAAGTTATGGGACGGCAATCGATTATGGAGCTTATATTCTATCCTCCTCTGGCACCCCTGCTGTTGAGATAGGCTCTCCAGCTGAAAGGGCGGGATTACAAGAAGAAGATATCATCATATCTGTAGAAGGAGTTGCCCTGGGTACAATGGTGGAATTGAGTGATCAGCTTGCCTTGTATCGTATGGGCGAACGGGTTGTGTTACAAGTGCAGCGAGGAACACAACTCCTTACTATACCAGTGTTGTTAGACTCAAAACCAGTAATACAATAGTACCTTTTCTATACTTATGAAAAAGATCCTCATTGATGCATCGCGATACCAGATAGAGCAGCCCACCGGTGTTGAGGTCTATAGCAATAATATTATTGATCAGGTACTACTCTTAGCTGGCAGTAGGGAAGATGTGGAGGTTACACTTATAGCTCCCGTGAGAAAAGATATTGGTGATCACCCGCAGGCTCGCATGGTAGTTCTTCCAGGTAGACGCTTTTGGACTCTCTTTCACTTGAGTGTGTGGATGTTGTTTCATAAAAAAGACTATGATGCACTTTTTGTTCCGTCACATATCTTACCTCTATGTGTTCCAAAAAGAGTGGTTGTGACTATACATGATGTGGTTTGGAAGAGGTTTCCGCAGAGCTATAGTTTGATACAAAGGGCTATCCTATCTCTTGGAGTTAGCTTGGCACGTAGAGTGAAAGCTAGAGTGGTTATCCCCTCTAGCGCGACAAAAAAAGATATGGAGACCTATTATTCATACCCAACAACAAGTATGTTTGTTGTTTCTCATGGCTTTGATTTCGATACTTTCCAGAAGTCCTTTGTCAATGCAGGTGAAGAGTATATAAGGAAGCTGGGCTTGATCCCAGGAAAGTATGTCATTGCTATAGGACGTATGGAGACAAAAAAAAATACACATTTGCTTGTGCGAGCTGCACAAGGGTTGCCAGCTGGAATACGTCTATTATTGGTTGGAAAGCCAGGACAAGGGTATGATGAAGTAGAACAGGCGCTGAGAGATATAGATAAAGATAAGGTACTTGTACTTGGGTACCTTTCTAATGACTTTACGTACACATTGCTCAAGTATGCGAGGGGGTTAGTGTTGCCGTCACAATATGAGGGGTTTGGATTGACGCTACTCGAAGCATGGGCACTGGGCACTCCAGTATTGTGCTCTGATCAGGGGTCATTGGCTGAGGTGGGAGGTAATGCTGTTCAGTATATTACAGCAATAGATGATTTGGAGCAGTCACTTAGTGGATTTGTACATGATATCCATGATAAAATGATAATACGAGGTACAAAACGTCTTGCACAGTTTTCATGGAAAGACAGTGCAACGCACACTCTTGAACTCTTGCTAAAAGAATAATTGCCAAGGAAAATGAAGTTGTCTATGCTGTGATTGTACATCTTGTATACTAAAATCAAAATATGGCTCTAGAGGAAGAATATATAGGACTACCTGAGGACGCAGACGCTGCTAGTAGTGCACAAGAGTCCGCAAGTGAATCAAAAGAGGGTGCAAAAAGTCGCTCTGCTGCCGCAGGTAAAGCTGCACAAAGGCAGAAAAAGAAAGAACAACGCGCTAAAAAACGTGATTATTCTTTGGCTGCACTGTTGTCTTCGTTTCTAAAAAGTGGCAATTCGGTATTGCACCAGCAACTGCTGGTAACGTGTCTACAGTTAGTAGAGGACGATATCTCTCCGACTTTTATATTAGCAATTCTTTCCTTACTCTTTCCTGAGTTGGAGCGGTTGTTGTTATTATCAAAGGAAGAGCGGTCTGCAAGTGTAGGAAATCAGGAACAGTTGTTTGTCCGGAGATCAATTGCCTTGGCTACCACAACTGTTTCTGCATTTGATATTCATCATTTCCCACCTGCAATGCAGGAACAAGTCAAAAGTTGGATCAAGGTGATCCAGTATGCTGTGGAAGAGTCTACGGAGGAGGAGCAGTCTGCATTGGTGGTTGAAGGATCCTTACACTTCACCGTTTCCCGACTAGTAATTTTCATACTAGAGGAATTTTTAAGGCACAATAGAATACAGGCAGAATTCAGAGAGGTGGAATTATTCGCTGCAAATATTATTGGAATTGCGCTAAGAAAGTAGTGAGAAAGCGGCTGTGCTTTTAGGCGATCTAAGGAGCTCTATTGGGTGTGTTTGGGTTTCTTTGGAGAAAGTGTAAAAAAACTTATTTTTATCTTGACTTCTTCTTCCTGATGAATAGTATGTCTCTCGTACCTTACAGAAAGGTCAACGAAGAAAACCCGCTCTGGGTACCCTTCGGTCGATATTTGACAATTAGGAAAAAGACACAATTAAAGATAGTTTCTTCAGTAGAAACTATTAGTTAAGTCTAGTATACAATATTAAAGATGAGAAAGTACGTTAAGAGTATATAGAGGATGCCTTGACTTGAGATTCCGAAGAAGGACGTGGATAGCTGCGATAAGCCTCGCCGAGCTGCTAACAAGCTATTAAAGCGGGGATTTCCGAATGGGGGAACCTACCTATAGTTATGTATAGGAATCTGCACATGCAGAGGGAAACGCGGTGAATTGAAATATCTTAGTAGCCGTGGTAAAGAAATCAAATAGAGATTCCCTGAGTAGCGACGAGCGAAACGGGAAGAGCCCAAACCATTATAATGTAAGCTATCAGGCGTTGTTATAGTGGGGTTGTAGGGGTAATCATGGATCTCTGATAAGATCCGAAGGAAAATATTTTATTAAAAGAAGCTTCTGGAAAGAAGTACCAAAGAGGGTGATAGTCCCGTATTTGAAAATAATATATTTTGCTTGATTGCTACCTGAGTAGGGCCGGACACGTGTAATCCGGTTTGAACCTGGGAGGACCACCTTCCAAGGCTAAATAAGATCTCAAGATCGATAGTGAACAAGTACCGTGAGGGAAAGGTGAAAAGAACCCCGGGTAGGGGAGTGAAATAGAACCTGAAACTATATACTTACAAGAGGTCGGAGCCCTTCGGGGTGACGGCGTACTTTTTGTAGAACGGGCCAACGAGTTAGTTTTCATTGGCAAGGTTAAGTGCGAAGGCATGGAGCCGAAGCGAAAGCGAGTCTGAATAGGGCGATTAAGTCAGTGGAACTAGACCCGAAACCGAGTGAGCTATTCTTGGCCAGGCTGAATCTCAAGTAACATTGAGAGGAGGGCCGAACACTTATGTGCTGCAAAACGTAGTGATGAGCTGAGAATAGAGGAGAAATTCCAATCGAACTCGGAGATAGCTGGTTCTCCTCGAAATAGCTTTAGGGCTAGCCTCGTGTAACTATTGTCTGGAGGTAGGGCTCTGATAGGGCTAGGGGGCATAAACCGCTTACCAAACCCTGTTAAACTTCAAATTCCAGGCAAATTATCACGGGAGTCAGACAGTGACGGCAAAGCGCCATTGTCGAAAGGGAAACAGCCCAGAAT
>JBBKXV010000071.1:0-1008 GCA_037969665.1 Candidatus Altimarinota bacterium | reverse complement strand
ATACCCAGTGTTATCACCGTAATACCCAGTGAGGTAAAAAATACATGAGAATACGACCATGTTGCATAACTTACCAAAATAACGAGCACTCGATTGAGTATCGTCCGCTGTAGTTGCGGATTACTTTGGAGCAATCGTACCGCATCCACAAACACACCTGCCTCTTTTTTTTCAAGATCCATATGATGATTTGGCTCCGTAACGAACAGCAGCAGTACGAGCGCGATACTCGTAGCGACAATATCAACCCAAATTATCGTATCAAACTGAGCAGTAGTGAGGTCTCGCGCAAGGTATACTCCAATAAACGCTGAAAACATCTTAAAAAAGTTTATAGCACTTGCATAGTGCCCCATACTTTTGAGAGAGTCATCTTCTTCATCAAGCTCTCGCTTTGAGTCGTAGATGAGTGCAATATCTGTACCAGAAAAAGATGCCGATACTATCCCCAAACAACACATACTCGCAGCGATCCACCAAAACCCTTCGGCTTGGAGCAACATGATCCATTGGGCTACTCCAAAAAAAGCACCAAAGATGAGTGTCTTTTTTCTTCCCCACCGATCTGCCATATAGCTCGACGGAATTTCAAACAATAACGTCGCAACAGCCCAAAACAGTGTCACCCATACAATCTCTCTGTCAGAGAGTCCATTTGCTGCATAAAAGAGTGATAACAATGAATGTACCAGCTTTATACTCATGAACGAACTCGCAAAGAATAGTAACGATGCATTTCTTTTTAATTGTCTCTGTCGCGCTATATTCATACGGACTATATACTACTAATTAACCTGAGACTGTGGAAGCGGTTTCATCGGAATATATACGAGGACCAGTATACCGAGCACTATAGCAAAGATATATGGATAGATAAAGCCATACCCAATCAATACCCCACCAATGAGTAAAATAGGAAATTCGAGAATATTGTGTAACAGATTACTGAGACTAAGTGTGGTGGCACGATTGTACGAACTACTACATTGATTTATATAATGCTGTAAT
>JBBKXV010000070.1:0-7261 GCA_037969665.1 Candidatus Altimarinota bacterium | reverse complement strand
ATTTCCAATCACATACACAAGGTCATACTCTTGTAAGTACTGCCCTAATTCTTGACCATACTCTGTCTCAGCAGAAACTCCTCGAATGGCCTGTGCTGGTAGGAAAAGTGAAACTACATCAAGATGTTGTTTATTTTCCTCTGTACTATAGTAGACTTTTGTATCTTCCAACTCAAGTGCAGCTGGTGCATTTTGTGCATCAACAGATGCTCCCGTAAACTTTGAAAACAGAGCACTTGCACCTCCCGCCACTCCGCTCACACGCTTTCCATTGAGTTTTGTTCCATTGAGCAATAAGATCTTTGGTGGTGAGGAAAAAAAGCTAGGGTGGGTAAAGTACATGTTTGCAAAATACTGAATATCCTTATAGTAATTGGTATTTGCAGCGGTAGCACCATTTGGGATACTGACTGATGCACCTCCAAAGTATTCTCTATTAGGTGTATAGAGAAAACCACCTATCTTGGTAACATCATCATGAAGCACTGCCGTGGCAATCTTTTCCCTCTGAAGATCTTTTGCAATACCTGCAATTGATACTATTTCTCTCCAATTGAGATCTGTAGTTACATTGCTACTGATGCTCAAATACATCCTTCTTAATTTAGTGGGGTCAGTTAGTACTCCCTTTGAGATAACTTTTTCTAACAACGATTTAATCAACTGCTGTTGACGTTCAGAGCGTGCATAGTCCGATGTAGAATGCCTACTCCTTGCATACTGCAACGCAGTCTTTCCATCCAGTGTCTGGAGTCCTTTTTTAAGGTAAAATGTAGTATATCCCGTTTCTGTTTCATTTGGATACTCTCTATCTATGAGGTTTTCTGGAACATCCACCTCGATCCCTCCCACAAGATCCACCACTTCTACAAATCCCTGAAAATCAATCTTCATATAATACTGTATCTCTACCCCTGTAATCTCTTCTGCTAACTCTCGTAAGGAGGCCATGGCCTCCTCTTCATCAGCAAGAGATACATCTGTATTTGAGTTTGTAGCTGCTTGCTGTCTTTTTAGTGCGGCATCATAGACACCATTTATCTTTGTTTTACCAACTTTGGGAGCTGTTACATACAAGTCCCTTGGGATAGAAAGCATTGCAGCAGAGCCTGTTCTTTGATTAATACTAGCTACCATAATAGAGTCTGTGAGGTTTGGACCATCATGATCTCCTCCTCCCACTCCCACGACAAGAATATTTGTACGCCCCTCAGTATCTGTAGCTATATTTTCTCCAAAAACACTGACTATTCCATTGGTTATACCTCCACCTATACTTCCAATTATCCCCACGGCTCCCTTAAAAGAGAGATACAACCCAATAATGACCACAACAACAAACACAATACCAAATGCTGCAGTAGCAATAGTACCAATCTTTGAGCGTTGTTTTATTCCTTCAACAGATAATCCTATTTTTCCTTCTTGCTTCATAAATTTTTTATACACTTTTCTAAAGACAATATGTCCAAGCATGGACAGGATGCATAGTACCAAATACCTCTCTTTTGGAAAGTAATAGTTCTAGACATATGACCATGACACGATCCACTCTTACTCTTGTACTCCTCCTTGGCATCATTGGACTTCTTACAGGGGTATTGATAGATCATCTACTACTATGGTCCTGCGTCATCATACTTACCTTAAAAGTATTTCGTACCCCGCTTCCACTTTGGTGTGGTCTCGGAATTGTGGTGCTAACATCTTGGTATGGCCATAATACATGGGTAACCAATATAGCATCCCAGACAGCTGCCCACCAAACTATTGGCGAAACAAATGTGGGCATAGTCACTCTTGATATCGTATCTTATCCTGAAGCAAAGGGGTCAAAAACTACCTTTGTAGGAACGTACTCTCTTGGCAACAAGCAATTCTTGATACGCACACAAGTACAAGGGTCTATCGATGCACTTCCAGGAGATAGAGTATCTGGGACACTGCGTACCACTATTCCCACTTCCTTTGATGATAGCCCCTTTGACTATCCTGCCTATCTTGCAAAAGATGGTATATTCTTGATGGGAAACCTCTCCCAACCTACTGTTGCAGTGGTCTCATCACCTCCTCCTCTCTATTATTTTTGGTTATTGAGGCGTGAGCTACAAGACAGCATTTTTAGGTTATGGCCTGGAGACAACGGCGCACTTGTGGCAGGGATACTCTTAGGGACCAAGGAGGGCCTTAGTCCACACCTCACAGAAAGTCTTCAAGTTACAGGTCTGTCGCATATTATTGCCATCTCTGGATACAATATAACAATCATTATTCTCTGTGCCTTTTCCTTACTACAGCCTTTCCCTAAAAAGGTACAAATATGTCTAGCTATACTCTTTATTATTTGCTTTGCACTCTTTGTAGGTGGCAGCGCTGCAGTGGTTAGGGCAAGTATTATGGGCATTATAGGACTTGTGGCACTCTCCGTTGAACGCAAGAGTATCGCTATCAACAGCCTCCTCTTATCTGGCCTAGTCATGGGGCTTTGGAATCCCTTAACCTTAGTTTATGACATAGGGTTTCAGCTGTCTTTTGGAGCGGTATTTGGACTCTTGTATGCAGAGCCGATCTTAGCACGATGGTTTTTCTTTGTTCCAAGGGTGCTTGGTATCTATGAGGGTCTGGTGTGTACTATTGCTGCTCTCACCACGACATTACCAATAACTATCTACTACTTTGGTGTCATTTCTATGGTCAGCCCGCTTGCAAATATTATCATTGGACCGCTCGTACCAATATCCATGCTAGTAAGTTTTCTTGGCTTACTCACCTCCTATATCCCACTACTCTGGATATGTAGCCTTCCACTGATTATTGTCACAAAGCTTTTGTTGGAAATAGCAATTCTGTGTATACACGTACAAGCTAGTATTCCCTTTGCATCCATTACTCTACCATGGTTCCCACCTTGGTGGTTTCTTATTATCAGTTACGCTGGTATTTTTGTCTTCCTGAGACATTTCAATATGAGACTTGTATCCGTCAATCACTGATGCTTTAAACTCCTTCAGTAAAACAGTATAGTGCGAAGGATTTATTATTTTTTTGTCACACTATGAAGGGTCACAAAACCTCATGTCTACCATGCAATCATGGATGTTCCATTGGTATTACACTACTTCGTGTCATTACTGGAGTTATCCCGCTATTATCTGGTATCAATAAGCTTAGTAATCTTGAAATGTTTCAAGGATACGTACAGAGTATGGAGGTACTAGGAGGCATGCAAGGATTCGTAGGAACCACATTGCCATGGGTTGAAATCATCCTAGGTGCATTTCTTATACTTGGCATCTTTAGCCGCTATGCTGCTGCTGGTATGACATTAACATTCCTCTTAATCACTATCACTAGCGGTTTTATGGGAAATGGTGGAACCCTAGCACTACATAGCTACCTCATATTTACATCACTGGCACTCGTACTAATGCCTACAAGCTGTCTAAGTATCGAGGGACTACTGAGAAACAAAAAGTCTGCAACTATTGAAAAGATTAAAGTCTAAAGGCTATGCTCTTTTAAAAAAGCCCTTCGATACTACGAAGGGCTTTTTTGCATTATCCACGAGCATATTTATCCTTCTTGTTCTAACATCGCGAGTATTTCTGCATCTTTATCCATCTGGTTACTTCTTAGCCCCCAGCCCATGAACGAATCTCGTATATTGTTAATTTCCTTTCCTCGAGACTCTAGTTGGCTATGTAGTACTCTTATAGCATTCACAAGACTACCCTCATGCTCATCTAGTACATTTTTAAGCTCCCCACACTCCCCTTGTGTCTGTTTACTCAAGTGTATTACCAACTCGCTCTTTAAAAAGATAGTTGGCAACAATATCTCAAGCAGTAGTCTGAGTATATCAAACCTTTGCTTCTCTATATTTGTATTTCCAAGCACAATCCTGTCTAGTGATACATTACCTATACCTAGAGACCTTACAATATCCTCTACTGGACCCCCAGAATGCAATGCCATCGCATGTGACATCTCATCTAGTAAAGCTTTCCGCTCTTCGAGATTAGGACAACACTCATCAATAAGCTTGCTAAAATAGATACTACCCGTATCACTTTGTGCAGTAATCTGATCTATCACCTCACCACAGCCATATGTATTAATAAGAGTTTGTATACCACCCTGATAAAAAACGGCGAGTAATTTCAGCATTCTAAATAGTTGAGCACTCTCTTGTTCCAACTGATGTACATCAGCAATATTTTCTAGTGGCGCTCCATACGTTTCTTCTGATAATCCTTCCTTTTTACTACTGCTCATACGAAATCTGTTTATACAACTATTCTTCAGTGGACGTAACATACCACTACATACACTTGGTACAAGTTTTTTTACTAAAAATTGACACATGTAGTATATGGCACATAAAAAAAGCCCTCATTCAAAAAAATGAGGGCTTTTTTAAAAGGAAATTCCTTAAAACTTTACTTTCACATTCTCTCTCTCCACACCAACTACCTCAAAGAACTCTTTTTTAATAAACCCAAAAATACCAGCAACAAGGTTTGCTGGAAATACTTGTACAGCTGTATTATATTGCTTGATACTTACATTATACACTTCTCTAGCACTTTGGATGTCTTCCTCTGTGGCACCGAGAGTCTGTTGCAAGTGCATGAAATTTTCATTTGCCTTGAGGTCTGGGTAGGCCTCTGCCACTGCAAAAAGTGATTTAAGAGCACCAGACAACATATTATCTGCCTTCATCTGCTCTTCAGGTGATCCTGCCTGCATAGCCTGACTTCGTGCCTTAGTCACTGCTTCAAATACCTCTTTTTCGTGGGAGGCATACCCTTTTACTGTCTCAATAAGATTGGGGATAAGGTCATACCGTTTTTTTAGCTCAGTATCTATACCACTCCAAGTCTCTTCCGTTCTTACTCGAAGTGTCACAAGAGAGTTGTATAGGCCCATAAGCCACAACCCCAACCCACCAAGGACAACCAGTAGTATGATCAATAATTCCATCTTTGTATTGTATATTAAAAAATGACTATACCTAACTCTACACTATTACTTCTGAGTTTCAAGAGTGACCTTGACCATAGAAATGTCCTTTAAAGGCTTATCACACCCTAGCCTTCTCTCATAGGGCGAGCACTTATCCGTCTCTACCGTGGATAACATATTGAGTACATCCAATCCATCAAAAACCTGTCCAAAGGCAGTATACCCACTATCTAGGAAAGGAGCTCCTTCCTTATTGTTGACGATGTAAAACTGACTACCTGCAGTGTCTGGCCCTGATTTAGCCATAGCTACAGTACCGTAGAGATGCTTTAGTTCTGTATTGGTTTCATCTGCAATGGGCTTAGACTTTCCAAGATAGCTCTCCCCTCCCGTACCTGTTCCAGTAGGGTCTCCCCCCTGAACCATAAAATCCTTGATCACACGATGAAAGATAAGTCCATCATAGTATCCCTTTTTTATGAGCTCTTGGTAGTTTTTTACATGATTGGGTGCATCCTTCGGAAACAGTCGGATCTTCATGGTACCCTTTGTTGTCTCCATGACTACGATTTCCTCACCTGCCACTGGCATCTCTAGCTGAGATCCTGCTGTACTATTCTGATTACTCATGTCGTTTTGTGCTGTTATAGAATTATTTTTAAGTATGGTCTGCGAACTACTATTGGACGTGTCAGCAGCATCACTTGAGTTTTGGTTGGTTGCACCCTGTTTTAAGACAATATTGTCATTCATATTGGGATCCACCTGTACCTGTTGTTGTCCGCCACAAGCACTGAAAAGCAATCCACACGACAGAGCAACGATGCTTAAGTATCTGATGTTCATACTCACTATTGATTAAGAAATAGGTTTTCCCAAAAGCACAAACTCTTTTGAGTGGGTTATTTGTACAGGAATTATCTTACCAATGATATCTTTTTTCTTGGATTGGAATTGCACCCTTTTGTAATTTGTGGTCATACCCTCAAATCTACCATCAGGTAGAACTTTTTCAGTCAAAATGGCGTAGGTTTTTCCGATCAGCTTTGCATTTTTTTCCATGAGGATCTCAATCATCAGATTGTTAAGGTGGTGCCATCTTGCCGCCTTTACTGATGAAGGGACATCATCTAAAAGATTTTTATCACTATACGTACCCTTTCGTGAAGAATATCTTGAGGTAAATGAGGTATCAAACTCAACTTCCCGAAATAAAGCACTAGTCTGCTCAAACTCTTCGTCTGTTTCACCACAAAATCCCACGATAATGTCCGTAGTAATTCCCACATCAGGGATCTTTTCTTTTACCTCACGAACCACCTCCATATATCGCTCTCTGGTGTACTTTCTATTCATACGCCTTAACACCTCGGTATCACCACTCTGGGCTGGTAAATGTACGTGATTACATACCTTTTCTAGCTCCACATGTGCCCGGATCAGCTCACTATTCATGTCCATAGGATGTGGCGAAGTATAGCGAATACGTGCTATCCCAGGTATTTTATTGATATGAAACAGTAATTCAGCAAAGTTATTTTTACTATACTCCTCGGGAGAGCCTGGATGACTATAGGAGTTTACTGTTTGTCCAAGTAGCGTAACCTCCCTCGCTCCCTGATCTGCCAATGCTTTTACCTCCTCTATTATTTCCTGCATGGACCTGCTAACCTCTCTTTTTCTCGTAAACGGAACAATACAATAGGTACAAAACTTGTTGCAACCCGTCTGCACTGGCACATACACTTGAAAAGACTGTGCATACTCGGGACGCACACCAAAATATGAGGTAAGCTCATCAGAATAATCCTGACCAATTTCCTTGTTGTATACTATTGAGAGATAGCTATTTAGCCTGGGAAGATCTTCGATACGAAAAACAAAGTCCAACATATCAGACGACTGAAAGAGCTTATCCTTTGAAATAAGCTCTGATGCATACGCCTTTGCTACACCTGATTCTCTCACCATACAGCCAGTCAATCCTACTCGTACGTTCTTATTTTTTCTTCTGAGGTGCTTGATTTTATTAAAATGACCCCACACCTTATCCTCTGCTTTTTGCTTCACTGAACATGTATTCATAATGATCAGATCTGCCTCCTCCATCCTTGCCTCAAAGCCAAACCCTGCATCTTTCATCACGGTGTGAATTCTCTCTGAGTCAGATATATTCATCTGACAACCAAAAGTAAGTACGGTGTACTTCATTTTTTTATATATGTGTAGTCGTTTTGGGGAAACGTTTTTTACTAGGTAATTTTAATATATGTGTTTTTTTGGGATTGTCTAGGGA
>JBBKXV010000069.1:0-1120 GCA_037969665.1 Candidatus Altimarinota bacterium | reverse complement strand
GAAACAGTTACTTTCAGCAGTGGTGGTAGGTTCTTTAGCTGTGGCTCTTGCCTCTTGTGCAAGTACCCCGAGCTCAAGTATTTCTCTCACAAAGACAGAGTATGTAGCCGGTGATGCTATTGAAGCAACATTTACAGCTGTGGATGGTTTAGATAGAAGTGCATGGATTGGAGTAGTCCCAAGTAGTACTCCTCATGGTACAGAGGAGGCAAATGATCTTGTGGATGTCTCATACATGTATCTAGAGAAGAGCATGGAAGGAAAAGTGATGTTGAAGGCTCCAGCAAAGGCTGGGACGTATGATCTTCGTCTCAATGAAAAGGATGCAGGTGGTGCTGAGTTAGCAACATCTACAACGTTTACTGTAACTGCAGCTCCAACTCCAGCGGTGGTGCCTGTGACAGAGGAGGTAAGTATGGAAGGTGCGGCAATCACTCTTTCAAAGACAGAGTATAAGGTGGGAGAGGATTTGGCTGCTACATTTACTGCTCCCGTGGGGCTAGATACTACAGCTTGGATTGGTCTCATCCCAAGTGAAACAGTACATGGTAGTGAAGCTACCAATGATGAAGCAGATTTGTCCTATATGTACCTCAGGGGAAGCGCTTCAGGTGCAGTAACATTAAAGGCTCCAACAATGGCTGGTAGCTTTGATCTTCGAATGAATTCAAGTGATAACAATGGTAAGGAAATTGCTACGGTGACATTTACTGTTACGGAGTAAGTTTTTTGATAAGGTACCCCCGTAGTGATGTCACCACGGGGGTATACTTGTGTATAGTGTACTGATATGAGAAAGGAAAAGCACAATAAGTATGCGGATAAAGTGGCCATTGGAGCAACACTGGATTTTCATGATCGTGGTATCCTGACTGAAAAACAGGTGGGCGAGATGCTGAGCTTGTTTATACACGACTGTGTCAAGAAAGGGCACCATACGGTACTTGTTATTACTGGAAAGGGATTGCACTCAGATCGTGGCCCCAGGGTTAAGCTATGGGTGGAGGTAGCGTTACAGAAGTCTGAACAGGTCATGAGCTACAAAGAGGCAAGAAGGGATCGTGGAGGAGGAGGAGCGTATGAGGTATTGCTATAGCTTAAAAATATGCTACCTTAGCAT
>JBBKXV010000068.1:0-2779 GCA_037969665.1 Candidatus Altimarinota bacterium | reverse complement strand
GTTATGCTTTATAATCTCAGTATATTTATACTACCTCGAGATAAGATGTTTATCTCCTTAAACAGAATACTTGCCAAGACCATAATACATAGTGTTATAATATATGTGTATATCATAACCAGATTAAAATGTCTTACAGCTCCTTTGGTTACTACAGCAATAGTGAAGATAAAAAAGACACAAAACAAAAAAAGTTACATAAACTATCAAGTAAAGTGAGTCCGGAAGAGTTTCAAATGCTTTTGGATGAAGAGGTTGATAGCAACCTACCATATGACATGATGGATATTTTTCAGGACCAATATGCAGAGCTTATTGACTACCAGCAAGAAAAAAATCGACGGCAAGGGGCACATACCACATGGGACAACCGTACTGCTGCATAGTTGTACTATACGGAGTACGAGAATCACCCAAGCTTTTCCTTTTCTGCCATCACTACCTCACTCTCTAGCTTGGTAACCAATGGCACTATTTCAGGGAATACTGCATCAGGTTGGATATCGGGCACCCTCCACTGATCCACGCCCTTATGTGCAGCAAAATCTGAAGTATACCCTAGCAACTTCCATACACGTTCGCAAAAGTCTGGGGTCACAGGAGAGAGTAACATTGCCAGCGCTCTTACGATGTGTAACGCTCCAGCAACGACTTTTCTACATGCCTCCTCGTCTTCCTTTACTAACTTCCAAAACTCATGTTTGGTAAGGTACTCATTTCCAAACTCTGCAAGACTGACGATTTCCAGTACTGCATCACGCACCTTTGATTGGGCAAATAATGCCTTAGTTGAGGCAAATGTCGCGGCCACTTTGTCTACTATTTCTTGATCAATAGCAAGGTCTGTATGAGCAAACTCATCGCCAAAATTTTTCTTGGAAAAAGTAAGCACTCTATTGATGAGATTTCCGATCTTGGCTAAAAAGACTCCATTATTTACATTGAGAAAGTCCTCCCACTGGAAGTTAGTCTGGTCATGTCCTGTCATGATGTAGGCAAGGTAGAAACGGATAGTGTCCAAAGAATACGTATCAATGAGCTCCTTGGTATCAATAATCCAGTTGGCGCTTTTACTAATCTTTTTCCCCTCGAGCATAAGAAACTTATTCACAAACACATGATCTGGCAGATTGTACTCCTCCTTGGCCGCAATCAGTTGAGCAGGCCAATTGATGGTGTGAAAGACAAGATTATCCTCACCAACAAAATAGCTGTGCTCTGCATCCTTGTTTTTCCAGACTGTTGTATGCTCCTCTCCCATTAGTTCTACGGTGGCAGAGAGATACCCTATCACTGCCTCAAACCATACATAAAATACTTTCTTTTCTGCATCCTCTAAGCGCTGCAAATCAGGAATATCTCCATGGGGCAGCTCAATCCCATATGCCATGTCTCTCGTGATAGCTCGCTTTCGCAAACCATCCTTAAACCACCCTCGTGTCTCGGAAACGATCCACTTGGGCCATGTTGCCTCTTTCTTACCTAGCCATGTTTCTAGCTGTGGTTGAAGAGCCTCAAGATCAATAAAGTAATTTTCTGTTTCCCTTACTACCAACTTATCTCCACTACTTTTAGATATAGGATTGATCAGCTCCAGACTATCCAATACACGTCCACAAGATTCACACTGGTCTCCCCTTGCTCCTTGACTATGACAGTGGGGACATTCACCCTCCACATATCGATCCTGCATAAACCTCCCCTCCTCCTCTGAAAAAAGCTGCTTTGTGGACTCCTTTACAATATATCCATTTGCCAACAGTTTGAGAAATAGCTGCTGAACTACCTCCTTATGGTTTTCCGTTGAGGTCTTAGTAAACAGTGAATACTCGATACGTAACTCTTTTAGCAATTGTGAGTTGATCACATGAAATTTTTCTGCAAGGTCCTCAGGAGATATGCCCTCCAGCTCTGCGCGAAGTGTAATAGGCGTACCATGGCAGTCTGACCCTGAAACCATGACTACATCATCACCACACATGCGGTGAAAACGAGCAAATATATCTGCTGGATAATGAGAACCATAGAGGTTCCCAACGTGAAATGATGCGTAAGAGTACGGCCATGCTACTCCAATATATATAGATTTCATTACTGTCAATAATAGATTACTGAGCCTAGTATAAAGAGATTTGTGCAGATGTGAATCTCAATATTATATTGCGCTCGCGGTTCTCGTTTAATACACTATCCTAAAATCTATCCTGTTTATACTCCTCATGACCTTGCAGCACCTTGATAAACAGACACCATTCATAGAGGAATCGTACCCTGACCATGTTCAACTCCGGTCTTGCTCAGCACAACGTCACGATGCCTTACGTACCTGTACTGGAAAACTTATAGAAACAACAACAACCTCCTCCGGGAACGTAGTACTTTACAAAGCACAGAGATACTTATGTGAAATGGCATCTCTTATTGCCATGGATACCACCTTGGCTCCTCTTGCCAAAGAGGCACTTATGCAAGCACAACAAGCATTGTTTCCCATGCAGGGTAAACCAACGTATAACTACCTCCGCCAATACTACAGTATCTTTATTATGCAGTGTACTGAGTATCCTATCACTATCAACACAGCAACGGTATCATGACAGGTCACCTACCCAAAACATATCATCGACTCCTCCCGCACCTCGTCTTTATGACATGTATTTTGCTATTCCAAGGGCCTTTGTTGGAAGTGCTTTCGGCATCCTTTTATGGACATGATAACAATACACTTCTCGCACTATTCATACTTTTTCTTATCCTACTAGAAGCAGCCGCGCTGCAT
>JBBKXV010000067.1:0-3107 GCA_037969665.1 Candidatus Altimarinota bacterium | reverse complement strand
GGTTATACGTCTCATACATCAATTCTATGAGCTCTCTAGTGTCTAGCTCCTTGACCTCAACTCCACAGTTTTCTAGACCCGTCTGTATAATACTCATTCGTTGGGAGAGATTTTTCTTCATGGAGGCAAAGTCTTTACGTCTTGATTTGTATTTCAAAATGCTATCATCAGGGTTGATGGTCTCCATAAACAGCTGCAACATATTTTTTTGAAGGCTATTTGTGATGCTCTCATAGGGAACGATGACATAAAACTGCTTTTCCATAATATCTGCAAACTCAATGAGTTTTGATATAAATTCGACGTATTCATCCGTCTGGTTTTTCAGCAGTTGATTTTCTTGCTTGAGAGCTATACCTTTTAACTTGTCGATGTATTCATCAAGATCAAGCTTTTTTGATCGTATCTGTATTTGAATAGGGAACTCTAGACTATTCAAAAAGTTTTGGTAAGAGAAGATGATGGCATTTTGCTCGTCCTCAGACTTGAGGCTAAAGTTGATACTAGATACCTGAAGCACCCCACGTACGGTGCCATCTTTTAGTATGATAGTGTCATCATGTATCTCTGCTACCTTGAGGTGACGAATGGTCGAGTCACTCGCAGTTTGAGGTGTTTCTTTCTTTTTCATAGGTGTATAGGGTTATCCATTTTTATCTAGAGAGTCTGCAATGACATCAAGGTCAAGTATAGAGGTGGTTGTTTTTTCGGGTGCTTTTTCCACTTCTACTGGCTCTGTCCCAAGGAGATCCAACTCATTAGGAAGAGCTGTGTATGGTCGCCACAGTCGCACTGAGGGATTGAGGAGTTGCTCTAAAAATAAGAACGTTGCCTTGATAAACGTGATATTATCCACCTTCATAAATGCAATAAGCACGGTGAGCAATATGATCACTACCACTGGCACTGCATAGGCTGTGATAGGGAAGTGTTCTACAGAGAGTATGTAGACAATATATGCCAAGGCACCTCCACCCATGAGGATAAAGAGCTGTCTAAAGGATATAAATGCTATGATTTTGTCCTCGATTTCTATATTTTGTGGGACCTTAAACTGCATAGTGGAAAGGGTTTTAGTACATTTATCTATATATTATACCTTGTTTTTTTTGCTGTGGGTAAATAAATTCTTGACGGGAGCCAATATACTTACTATAGTTATGCGCGTATTATTTGAATGTTACAAGACTATGTTTGCGGTAATTGAACTAGGTGGTCACCAATATAAGGTAGAGAAGGGAGAAACATTTTCAGTGATGAGAATGGAAGGAGAAAACAATGCAGAAATCAAGGTAAGTGAAGTACTTATGGTAAGCAAGGATGGTACTGATGCTACTGTTGGTGCACCTTACGTATCTGGTGCTGTTGTTACTCTCAAGGTATTAGAGCAGCACAAGGGAGATAAGATCAGAGTATTTAAGATGAAGCCAAAGAAGAGATACCAAAAGACATATGGTCATAGAGACTATTTGACTAAGGTACAGGTGATGGAGATTGCTGCATAAGCAATTGAGAATGACGAATTGAACATTGAGAATGTCCTGTATTAAAATTGGTATAGGGCATTTTTTAGTGAAGAAGGTAGTAGTTGAGGAGTTAAAGAGTTAATAGTTAAGGAGTTAATGGTGGGCGGATGTTGCTGTTGTTTTTTTTAACTCCTTCACTCTTTAACTATTAACTATGCAGTGTTATTGTACACAAAAAAAGACCCTACATCATAACGATGTAGGGTCTTTTCTTACTTGGGAACTGTATTACTTAATTTCAACAGATGCACCAGCCTCTTCTAGCTTAGCCTTGATATCATCAGCGTCTGCCTTTGATACTCCCTCCTTAACTGGAGCAGGTGCGCTATCAACTACTTCCTTAGCCTCCTTGAGACCTAGACCAGTAAGCTCACGTACTACCTTGATCACTCCAATCTTCTGAGCTCCTGGAGAAGTGATGATAACATCAAATGCTGTCTTCTCTTCTGCCTCAGCTCCCTCAGATCCTCCTCCTGCTGCTGCCATCATCATTGGAGCTGCTGCAGAAACACCAAATACTTCTTCCATTTCTGATACAAGATCAGAAAGCTCCATAACTGAAAGCTCTTTTACAAGCTCTAGGATCTTCTCTGCGTTCTTTGATAACTCTGCCATAGTGTTTAAATACTAAATAGATAAATGAAAATTGCGTTTTTAAAAGCTTACGCTGCCTGTGCTTTTTGGTCCTTAACTTGACCAAGTACTTGTACAAAACCACGAATGGTTCCGGAAAGTACTCCGTGGAATCCTGAGATTGGAGATTTCATGGATCCAACCAACTTTGCCAAGAGCTCTTCTCTGGAAGGGATCTTTGACAGGGCGATAACATCAGCCTGAGAAAGTACCTTACCGTCGAGCATACCACCCATGAGCTCAATGTGCTCTTTGTGGATCTTTGCAAAATCTGCGAGGATCTTTGCTGAAGATACTTCATCTTCACCAAAGGCTACGCCGATCGGTCCGTCAAGGATAGCTTTATCTACCTCAGGAAAATTGTGTTCCTTTAGTGCGATAGCGATCAGAGTCTTTTTGGCGATTTTAAAGCCAGACCCGTTCTCGCGCAGCTTTCCTCTAATTTCCATCATCTCTTCCACACTGAGTCCAATGTTCTTTACAAATACCATAGACTTAGCTGCGCCAACGCGCACCTTGAGGTCTGCTAGTACTTGCTCCTTTTTGGCTTTAGAAATTGCCATAGTTTGGGAGGGAGATAAAAAATAAAAAACTGTGCGAAGACATGCACAGGATGTATATATTTTTTACGTATAAGTATCCTAGTTATGCCTCGGTGGGAGCTTAGTTCCTATGATATCTGATGATATGCTTGGGATGCCCACTGTCTTCGACAAGAGACAATATATACAAAGAGTGGGGGAGAGTCAAGAGCTCCTCACCGTCATCCTGAATTTAGTTCAGGATCCCATGAGTACTACTACCAGCAAGTGAATTATAAACTAATAACTAAAAACTAATAACTAAAAATGTCAATGAATGACTTTGCAAATAGATCTGTGGCTGTGGTAAAATACTATGATCGTATGAAAATCATGCCGTCACCAAAATACAAATACATACTTACCC
>JBBKXV010000066.1:0-4995 GCA_037969665.1 Candidatus Altimarinota bacterium | reverse complement strand
TATCATAGCAGTATACATGGGACGGACTGCATTTGCATAGAGCAAGATTTGAGAAATATCGTAGAATAGTACTTTTACAAAAAAAACTCTTAGTCTACATCAAGGGTCTTTTTTCTCACTTATCTATTTACCACCTGATCATGTGCATCTCACCTTTATACGCACAACCTCTCCAGCAAGCTCTATATTCTCATTTCCTTGTCCATCAGCATACCTAAATCTCAGATATCTAAAAATAAGCCTCTTGAGACAATAGCTACTTATCCTGGCCGATACGAACAACCAGGAGATCTTCTACACCAGTCTCTTGCCAACTAAATACAAGCTGATGATCTGTGGGCAAGTAGTCTACATGCACCTCCCCTATTATTCTGTCATTATCGATGGGGAGTTCGATGCTATTTCCCCACTGCTTACCAATATCCTGCCCACCTAGTCGTCGTCTCACCTCAGGGGAAAAACCAATCTTTGATCTAGTAGACAGTGAGATCTGTTCGTAAGCATCATCCGCACGCCTGCTTCCAATGGGTGTACTCGTGTCTAGCTCTTTCACAAAGAGCTCAAAAAGGGTTTCTGCATCTGCTTTATTATTGATATAGCCCTTTGTTTCTTTGAGTGTAAAAGGTACTCTTGGAAGTAGTATCCGCTCTAGACTATGAGATGTACCTTGGCTATGTTCAGTCAATATATTGATATTATTCTCTGATATAAATACGCGCGTTTGTATCCGTTTCTTTACAAAGAAAAGATGCTCGTTAAACCGAGATAATGCATCTTTTTGCTTATCTGTAGCAGCATTTGAGATGTTCTCAGAAAATAGCTTTCCTAAATAATGAGGAGAGCTTTCCTTGGAAAACTCATATTGAAGTAGAGTAGCTAGTCCATCTTTTATACTTTTTTTATCAATACGATAGCGCTCCATACCCTCAGGTGACGCTATCAAGGTGATAAGCTCCCTCATCTGTTGTAGCTCCGCGACAAAGTTACCTTCCGTGATCAGACCACTCTCCAACAAGGGCTGTGCAATACCTTGTAACATTCTTTGTACATCCACAGCGGTATCCCGCTTCCACTCTTTTATCTCTTGTTGCTCTCGTTGAGCTACTTCATCTAGCTGCACATACTTACTTACCTCTGCCAAAGTATCCTTCTGCAGTTTTTCAGGTGCATGCTGTCCTTCTGGCAGTGCCCCTCCTGATTGTTCTATATGGTAGTATTTGATTGAAAGCATAAGGTATCAACAAAAGGTATATTTAATATAATCTGTAATTTTCCATAGGAAGACCTAGAGTAGAAACTAGTACCTTACATGGGCAGTATATATAGTGTAAATAGCTCAAGCCACTACTCAGTATATTCTACTAATTATACACCACCTCACTTTACTTTCGCAAAAAGTAACCAATAATACCAGAACAAAGGAATCAGGGGTTGACATATTTCTCTATTTCATTACATTACAACTCTCATATACAACCATTTTGTATGACTCCTACATTACTACGCCATATTGTCGCCATATCTCTGAGCCTTGTGCTTATTGGAAACACTTGCCAAGCATACTCATACACACACACCACCACCTTTGATATCACTGTAGGAGATGACGCCAAGGTTATTTCCAAAATGGAGTACACTCCAATACAAGCCAAAAAAATAGTAGAGCAAACCAAATACACTCCCATTGATCGTGCTACTCCAAAAAGTGTCCATACCTACACCAATATTCAAGGGACGCCACTACAAGCAAAAACAACCTACACACCACTCCAAAAAAGTACTATTTCAAGCAATAATACTTACCAAGGTATCACCAGTGTCCAAGGTGATTTCACTAGAGACTACATGGATGCGCTTCGGGTATTTCCCACGAGCACGGGACGTTTTGCTGTTGGTGAGCGTACCAACACGCAGCTCACTCAAACTAGCTTTGGACAAGTAGGGAGCAATGCCATACGCATTGGTGACAACGCTATTGATTGGCTGGGTGGAAAGGTAGGAAGTGTAAAAAGTAGTGTGTCAGAGGGGGGAGCGGCATATAACTTTTCTCAAGACTTTACAACGCAGTTTAAGTCCTCAGTCAAAACCATAAAAAGTAAGCTACAGGGAAATACTCCCACCATGACGAGCAATACTTCTTCTTCCAGTATTGGGAGTATTCACTTTTCCACAGAGGAGCTGGAGCAGCCCATCTCACAAAGAAAGCTAGTAGAGTTGCTAGCAAAGCTACATAGTGCAAAAAATGGAACAGCTATCGCTACACCAGCATTGCCCATCATAGGTGACCTCAAAAATGAAGATACCCACTACCAGTACTATGTGTATGTGCTCCATCATGGGCTCATCACTCCCTCAAAGGCTACGTACCAAGAGGGAACTATGATCTATGCGGATAGCGTGGACATGCAACGTTCTCAAAAGGGGATTGCGGCAAGTCTCTCCAGTATCCTTGGGAAGACAATACCTCCTACAGAAATCACCACCACGGCAAATGTACTACGCATGATCAAGGAAAACTCTTGATGCCCCGTGCGGCACCGCTAGTACTCTATACCTTTGGCATTTTTCTTGCACCCCAGATCAAGATAGTGATCCCTGCAATGATCATAGGCAAACTAAGCAACTGCCCCATGCTCATCACACCCCATAGTAGCCCTAGCTGACTATCTGGTTCGCGAAGATACTCAACCATAAAGCGTACTATTCCATACCCCAATAAGAATACTCCAAAAATCGCACCAGGTTGCTTTTTAAGCGATGTTTTAAAGTATAACACCCACAGTATCACAAAGAGTATCAACCCTTCTCCAAGGGCCTCAAAGAGCTGTGAGGGGATGCGGCAGCTGGCACCTCCCATAGGAAATACTACGCAGAGGGGATAGCTATCTGGATCAACGGGTTTTCCGTATAGCTCTCCATTGATAAAGTTACCTATTCGTCCCAAAAATAGCGTAAGAGGTACAGGCAAGATCAGCAGGTCACCGATGCTCAGTATAGGTTTCTTTTTTGCCCGTAAGTACCAAGCGATGGCAATGATGATCCCAAGCAGTGCTCCGTGAAATGAAAGTCCACCATTCCAAACTTCAAAGTAGGAAAAGGGATTGGCGAGTAGCTCAGAAAAATTATAAAATAACATATATACCGTTCTCGCTCCTAGCAATAGTCCTAAAAAGGCTACCACGATCAAATCACTGATCTCATCTTTTGTTAGTGCTAGCAGCCCTTGTTTTGCAAAGCGTCTATAGGTCATATAGCAGAGCACAAACCCTAGAATATACATCAGGCTATACCAACGAATGGCCACGGGGCCAAGCTGCAGTAGTATTGGAGAAAGGTTGTGGTAAAAAACAAGGGAAATGGGGGTCATAATCGGTTATTTCTTAAGTGATGGAAAAAAGATTTTGGCATTTTTTCTTACAAACTTTTGGAGTGAGCTATCAAACACAAAAAAGTGAATCCGTTTTTTTAGCCAGAGGTATCCTATACCACTCATGAGAAAAGCGCCAACCGCATTCATCATCAGATCCTCCATGGTGTCATCCAGTCCTGTCTTTTGCATGTTGAGACCAACAATACTATCCATACCATACTCAAATATTTCCCAAAATGCTCCGATCATCATAGCAAAGGCGAAGGCAAACAGGGAAAGAAAAAATGGCTTAAATAAATTAACCTTTTCTCTCCTATGCAAGATAAAGACAATGAGAAAACCAAAGATACCAAGTAGCATGGCAGACCAGCTATGCAAAAAGAGGTCCCACCACCAAAATCTCGCATAAAAGTCACCCACTTCTCCTAAGAAGAGAGAGAAAAATACAAAAAACAACAGGAGGAGGTCAAACTCTATGGGCATATATAGCCGGTATGCTGCTTTTACAATAGTAGGAATAAATGTCAGCATAAAAATGCCGAAAACGGCAAATGCACTGGGCCAGTTTTGCAGGTAAATCTCCAATGTCAGTCCAAGTACCATGAGTCCCTTGAGTATCCAGTAGAGGATCAGCTGTGCATGTTGTATGATGTGATACTGGAGGTGTCCCTTCTTCATATGCGCGCATTAATATAAGACATCATGGTGGAAAGTACTTCAAAAGGCAAGAAGATCACTCCACCCTTGCCCAGCCTTGTTTCGTAATGATCAAGTGGTCAAGCAGGGCAAAGCCAACAAGGTCACAAGCCTCATCCAGCCTTCGAGTAAACTGACGATCCGCCTCAGAAACTTCCAAACTTCCGCTAGGGTGGTTGTGTGCAATGATCACCCCTACTGCTCCGGCTACGATACCATGCCACAAGATGTCACGAGGATGAGCAATACACATGGTGGAGGTACCTATGGCTATTACCTGCGTATCCAGCACCATATGAGAAGCACTGAGATATATCGCCACAATTTTTTCTTGGCGACCAGTGAGTATCCCCCTGAGTAGGGGAAGAACATCCTCTGTTTTTTCCACCTTGACCTCTACTTCGCTTTTTGGAGAAAAAAACCGTTTACCCAGCTCAATAGCCGCTAAGACCGTTGCAACTTTTGCACGACCAAGTCCTGGCATAGACAATAACTCCCGCGAGGTCATTCGCTTCATGACTTGGGGGGAGACCTGAGCCAAGGACTTTGATAGCTCCTCCACGGATCTTCCCTTGATACCAAATCCAAGTAGGATAGAAAAAAGCTCATGATTGTGTAAGGAGTCTAGCCCTCTGTCAAAAAGTTTTTCTCTTGGGCGCAAGTGTAGTGGCTTGTCTTTCATATCATGCATCACAAATAAAGTATGACATCATACCTGATAACTTCGAGCTATATAGAAATGGTGTAGTAGCTTTTTATAGACAGGAGCGTCATCCTGAGTTTATTTTATTGAAATATATCATTTGGGGCTGGATCTCATGATTGGTCCTCTCACATTGGCAGCTTATGAATGTTGGTAGTAGCAACAATGGGATCCTGAAACGAGTTCAGGATGACGGCCTTTTGTTCAGGATGACAGTGTTTTGTTC
>JBBKXV010000065.1:0-1260 GCA_037969665.1 Candidatus Altimarinota bacterium | reverse complement strand
TTGCAGGCACAAGCTACAGGAAACACATACACTATCTGTGACTCTGGATGTGATTTTACATATATCACCTTTGCGGAGCACCACGGTATATTGTCTGGATATACTGCATTGGATGGTAGTGACGTCGTAGCACCCCTGTCACCTGTCACGCGCGCTCAATTGGCCAAGATTGCGATGATGGTGAGTGAGCTATAGGAGAGGCTACCCACCCTTGCACTTTTTCTGACATAGACAACTACTGATCAAAATGATAGCATCAACGTATTATACTAACCTCAATATCTATGGCGAAAGTAAGCATTTACTTAAACTTTAGCAGAAATACTGAAGAGGCATTTGAGTTTTATAAAGAGGTATTTCAGACAGAGTACTCTACTCCTGTCATGCGCATGGGAGATATACCCCCACACGAAGGCCAAGTACAATTATCTGAGGAAGATAAAAAGCTTGTTATGCATGTAGCGTTACCAATTTTAGGTGGTCTAGAGTTGATGGGTACCGACGCAGTCGAATCCATGGGGATGACAGTACGCTTCGGAAATAATATTGATATCAATCTTGAGCCAGACACAAGAGCAGAGATAGATCAATTATTTACCAAGCTTTCATCTCATGGCAAGGTCACTGTGACACCACAAGAAATGTTTTGGGGTGACTACTTTGCTTCTTGCACCGATCAGTTTGGTGTACAGTGGATGTTTAATACTGCTAGTACAATCTAATGTTAATAATATGAAAAAATTTACCAATATCGCACTAAAGGTGCTCCTCAGTCTTATTCTTCTCTTGCCCATCATGGGGCTATTGGGCATCTTTCCAGAGCCAACTGCTGATCTGTACAACACTGCACAAGCATTTTCCTTTATCAAGATGCTGACCACAGCGAGTTATATCATGTTTATGATGGCCTCAGTAAACACCGTCGCCATCATTGCCCTTTGGATGCGCAGAGAGGCACTTGCAGCTCTCCTGATATTACCTATCACTGTCAATATTGTTGGATTTCATGCCTTTCTTGATGGCGGGTTATTCACAGGAGGGGCTGTCCCTGGTATCATTCTACTCCTGATTAATCTTTACTTTTTATGGCAGTCCCGAGCACAGTATCAGTCTCTCTTACAACGATCGTAAACTGATTGCACTCTTGATGATGGTATGGATCTAAGTAGCTTATCGTGCGTAGGAAGCATTTTTTAAGGATATATTTCCTTTCTTAATCTCCCACACTGTACCAATGCAACGAATATCCTCGCCCTCAAC
>JBBKXV010000064.1:0-1520 GCA_037969665.1 Candidatus Altimarinota bacterium | reverse complement strand
TGTCAGTACCATGTGGTGCATGCTCTTGTGCAAACTCTTTGTTTTTCTCTAATGACTTATCCTTTTGAAAATCTCCTTTAGTCTCTACCAACTTAAGTGCAATGACTAGATCCTTACAGTTTTCTTTATGTATACGAATGATCGGCAGGTGTCCGTTCTGCTCAGCAAACACTTCATTCATATTGCTATGTCGTACACTGTGCTCGTCAGTCTTCTTACTTCCGACTACCTTGATCTCACATCCCCATCCATTGAGCCTTAGCTGTTTCTTAACTACGTCATAGATCACACCTAATGCAGTACGATCATGTGCTACCCTATCACCGTATATCTTTACAAACTTATATTGATGTGTCTTGTACTTATCACAGAAGTCATCGACTAGGTACATTACATTACTGTCTTCTTTAACATATAGAAAGTCATGTATGTACTCTGTCAACCCCTTAGCCTGTGATACCAGGCAGCCATTAAACCAACCAGATGTATCAAATGATAACTCCAATGGTCTATTACTATCTATCAACTGATTAGCATCCCCCTCTCTATATAGCCTACCATTGGTACTACTGTATGATGTGGATGGCAGGAATGTATGCTTATCTTCATCAAAATTAAAATACCATTTGATCTGAGCCTCTAATGATCTCTTACCTCCTAGCTCTATATCAAAGGCTCGCTTCTTCATAGTCTTCTTATTCATCTCCAATACCTCCCGACCGTATGCATCTATGTTGTCATACACAGTAGCATCCATCCACATGAATGTATCAGGATCTTCGATGGATAAGGTCTCAAACTTGTATATCCATTTACCCTCTGCTTTTTTAGGTGGAGAGGTAAATAGGCATACATTGTGGTGGAATGGATTAGCTATTACATCATTGTACTTATATTTGGGCCAATATTTCAGAAAAGACTCCATTGTCAATCCATTGATCTCAATAAAATCTTCTACTGATATCATAAACTTACCAATGTTACCTCTTAATGAAGGACTCACTATTTCATCAAAGAAAGACTCAGGAAAAAAGGCTATTTCATCTCCAAAGACAAAATCATAACTTCCACCCCTTGCTGCATCGTATTGACGAGATCCAACCATCTCACAACAAAATCCATTTGGGAACCATATTACATCTGGTGATTTTGGCTCTCTTATCGGTTTTGCAAAATGTTCGGGCCTTGATCTCGATATAGAGTAATGTATACCTGGTAACATTCCCATAGATATCCAACTACTCTCAATGACTGGCAATGTTTTGGCTTTTGCTTGTTTTAATTCCTTGCATGTCAACAATCCAATCCCTCCAGGAAGATTATTAACGGCAACGACCATTTGAGGTCCAATAAGGTGAGATTTACCAAAACCCCTCGATCCATGCAGTACTTTAAACTTTTTAAGGCAGGATATAAACTCTATTTGCTTATTATTCGCATATATGCGTACTTGATCACTCCTCTTCATCTCTATGATTGATATTCCCAGCCAAAAGTGACACATCAGCACTTAGCATTAT
>JBBKXV010000063.1:0-4349 GCA_037969665.1 Candidatus Altimarinota bacterium | reverse complement strand
ATCTTGCTCATTGCACTCTCACCACCCGTCCTGTATGGATTGTATGATGTGTTGCGCTATAAAAAGTATAATATTTTTTCCATCATTGGTATTATTAGCCTCTTACTCACGGGAGGTATAGGGTTATTTAAGCTTTCTGGGACTATGCTAGCTATCAAAGAAGCCGGTGTCCCCCTACTACTTGGTATCGTAGTCATCGTGATGTATCAGATGGGGAAACCCCTGCTGGAAATACTCTTAGGTGAGGTCATTGATATTGATCTAGTTAAACACCGTCTTAAAGAAAAAAATAGTGGAGAAAAATATACACTGGTGCTGCGAAATGCTACGTACGGATTTGCTGCTACCTTTTTGTTTTCCACGGTGATGAATTTTTTCTTGGCAATCTGGATAGTTACCGCTACTCCTGGTAGTGAGGAGTTTAATAAACAACTGGGTAGTATGGTAGCATTGAGTTATCCAGTGATTGCCATTCCATCTATGGTGGGAGTGGCAATAGTGATGGGATATTTTCTCAATCGAATTTTGAAGTATGCTGACATCACGGTGGAGGAACTTATGGAAACTGCGTAGGGTTTCCTCCACCGTCCATTGGCGACACGTATTATACTTGCGTGTGTTCTTTTTCCTGCTCTTGTTTTTGAATCTGCCAGAGCTCATGATACAGTCCTTTGTTGGCGAGTAACTCATGATGCGTACCTTGTTCAGCAAGAGCGCCATGTTTGAGTACAATGATATTGTCTGCATGGACAATTGTTGACAACCGATGAGCAATAATAATCATGGTGCGCTCTTCTGCTAGTCCTATGATCGCTTCTTGGATGATACTTTCGGACTTACTATCAAGTGACGACGTTGCTTCATCAAATAAAATCACTGGTGATCCCTTGAGGATAACTCTAGCAATAGCAACTCGTTGTTTCTCTCCCCCAGAAAGCCTGAGCCCACGCTCACCAACAAGAGTGTCATACCCGTCAGGGAGGCTCTTGATAAAGTCATGAATAGATGCTTTTCTAGCTGCGGCTTCTATTTCATCTTGAGTTGCATCAGTATTACCATAGGCAATATTAAACCCTACACTTTCATTAAAGAGCGTAGTATCCTGGGGCACCAACCCTATCAGGCCTCGTACGCTATCCACCGTAAGTGACTTGATCCCATATCCATCGATACAGACTTCTCCTTGTTGTACATCATAGGTCCGTAGGAGGAGCTTTGAAATAGAGGTCTTACCACTACCACTCGGCCCTACAATCGCCGTGGTTTTCCCCTTTGGAAAGGTGAGAGATAAGTCAGTAAATATTTCTCTTTGTCCATCATAGGAAAAGGAAATATTATTGAGACTGATGTTGTCTTGAAAAGAGGGGAGAGCCAAGGCATCTTTTTCCTCTTTGACTTCTTTTTCTATATTAAGAAGATTAAACATATCCTCCATATTGACCAAGCTATCTTTGATCTGTCTGTATACAAAGCCAATAAAACCGAGAGGGATAGAGAGTTGCGTAATATAGGCGATGATAAGGGTAAAATCACCTATGGTCATTGCTCCTGTATAGACTCCCTCTGTGGCAAAGTAGAGAAGGACGAGCATACCAATAGCATTGATGGCACCTTGTCCAAGATTGGTGAGATAGAGGTACGTCTTATTGCTGAGTGCCATAGACTCTACTTCTGCAAGGAGTTTGTCATAGCGCTCAACCTCAAACTCCTTGTTGGTAAATAACTGTACAGTATCGACATTGGTAAGGCTATCCAGTGACATCCCTTGTGCTTTGTTGACATGTCCATTATAGACTCGTTGTACTTTGGCTCGTTGCTCTACAATAAATACCGTAAAGGTGAGGTAGAGGGTTAAGGTCACTATGGTGGTGATGGCAAAGATGGGATGGTAGTTGAATAGCAAAATGCCGATCACCAGAAACATCTCAATAAGTGTGGGCAGGATATTAAAGAGCGAAAATCGAAAGACAAACTCTATACCTGCAAGTCCACGCTGTATCATGTTGGCAATAGCTCCACTTTTTTTCTCAAGGTGAAACCTCGTAGAGAGCTCTAAAATATGCTCAAATACACGTTTTGAAACTTTTCTTGTAATACTTATTTCCACTCGAGCAAAGATAAAGTCCTTGAGCTCATTGAGGATAACTCCAATCAGTCTGACACCAAAGTATGTGGCAAGAGCAATGAGAATTACCTCCCAAACCACTGCCTGGGTAATATTGGTTTGAAGGTAATCAACAATATTTTTGAGATAGAAGGGGGCTAGTACGGTGGCTACTTTTGCACCGATAAGTATGATAAATACCACAGTAATTCTAGGAGCAAATTGCTTGAGATATGGTAGAAAATAGGAGAGAGGTTTTACGTTTGTTTCTTTCATATATAAAAAATGGAATAGTAGCGAAACACTACTATGCCCTTGTTTTATTGGCAAGACAAGTATGCCCCCCTTGTATCATCGTTATTTTGTAGTACCCTCACGTATTAGCGTTATTACATTGTAAAAACTACATATGATCACCCCCTTACGAGTATCCGTAATGAGAATGACTACTTCACTACTTCTAGTATTCCTTGGTTTTGGCTTTCATTTTGCTCAAGCAGCGGGTCCATTTAGTGACGTGGAAGATGGCTCTGAGTATGATAAGGCTTTGAGCTTTCTCAAGGCACGTGAGGTGATTGATGGATATCCTGATGGAAGCTTTCAGCCAGAGCGTGTTGTTAACCGTGCTGAGGCACTCAAGATGTTTATCGTTGGTCATAATAAAAGTATCCCAAGTAGCCTGAGTCGAGAAGGATTTCCAGATATCCCAGGAGGGAGCTGGTATGAGGACTTTGTCTATTTTGCGAAAAGTAAAAAGTACATTGGGGGCTACCCTGATGGTACTTTTAAACCAGAGCGTTCAGTCAACAAAGTAGAAGCACTCAAGATGCTCTTTAGTGTTGCTGGACTTTCTCCAAAGGCTGATAACTCTGGCGGGGAGGTTGATGAGACACAGTGGTTTGCAGGTTTTTTACTAGAAGCGTATAAAAAGAACCTGATAGATGCACCTCGACCAAGTAGTTATGACCTTACCGCGGAGGTTACCAGGGGAGAGCTTGCTACTATGTTATATCGTTTTCTGTATCTCAAGGCAGAAAATAAGCCAGTTTTTGAAGACACAGAAGAGGGTCGTGTTTCCTATTACGCAGATAAGTTTGATGGGAATACCACTTCCTCTGGGGAAATATTTGATAATACTATTTTTACTGCAGCCCACCCTACTTTCGATTTTGGTAGCTTTGTCCAAGTGGTAGATCCTAGTAGTAAAAAAAGTGTATTGGTAAGAATTAATGATAGAGGACCATTTGGAGATGGTGTGATAGATTTATCTAAAAAAGCATTTCAAGAGTTTTATACTACTTCAAAGGGTATTTTTAATGGAGAGATACATCCTCTGGCAAAAGTTCGTACATATGCTGCAAAAAAGTACTATACCTCAAGCTCTTTTCCAGGAGTAACACTTGCTAAAAAGATGCCTAGTATGTTTCAAAAAAATGAGATGTATGTGTTGAAAGGAGGGCTTTCAGGGGCAGCACCTTTGCAGGTATATATAAAGTATCCAAGTGGGTATGAGCAAAGCTATGAGTATCACCCTACAGGGAAGGATGTTGCTATACCCTTGTTTTTTCCTGAGGTTGGTGAATACACGCTCTCTGTCCACAGCAGAGGGATAGACCATACAGGTGTTGCGCTATATGTCACTGACGGATTATTTGGAAAAGAAATAAGAAAGATAGATCCTTCTAGTGCGCAGATGTCTGTAGAGACTAGGGGAGATGGTATTGCGCTAGAGTGGAAAACTGGCACATCTACCAATATGTATAAAGTAGTGGTGAGTCAGGGAACAAGTCGAAAAGTATTTTATGTGAATACAGTAAAAAGTGCAGTGCTTGATGCCACGCTTTTAGATGGGATATCACGAGACGGTATGAAGATAGATATCTATGGAGCGGGCTCGTCTACAGGTTTTCTTCATGATATTTCTACCAATTGGGCTTTTCTAGCAAGTCATACGATGAAGAAAACAGTGACTACCCCAAAGGAGACAAATACAAATAGTAATAATACTTCTGGTGAATATCCTAATACCAATGAACAAGTAGACACCACTCCTCCTGATCTACAAGTATCAGGATCAGATCGAGAAAAAATGTTGGCATGGATGAATGCTGATCGAGCAAACCATAATGCAAAGGCTCTTTCTCTTGATATGATGCTCAACAATATTGCTCAACACAAAGCAGAAGATATGGCAAAAAATAATTATTTTGACCATAAAAATCTACAAGGTGAATACGTCAATGAC
>JBBKXV010000062.1:0-4521 GCA_037969665.1 Candidatus Altimarinota bacterium | reverse complement strand
GTGTTGAGGGGGCAAATATTTACCCTGCTAATATTTTCTTTTTTGCATTATTTGCATTGTTGTTTGGCTTTTTGCTCACGAGCTTGGTTTTTAGTTTTGGCACGTTTCAGCAATCCAGTAAGGGTTCTACAGCATTGTCTATTGTTGGAGGCATCTTTGGTTTTTTCGCATCATTTTGTGGTGCTTGCACGCTACCACTTCTTGGTATTTTAGGAGGAAGTAGCCTGCTCTTTGCTCTAGCAGAGCATGATATATGGATCAAGCTTGGGGCTATAGTTTTTCTTATACTTGGGATTGCATTGTTGGAAAGAAAATTACAGAAAGGTTGTGTGATAAAGGCGTAGTTTCTTGCTGTGTTGTGATGGAGACACAGCAGTATCTTTCTCAATGTACTGTGCCGTTTCACCTATTTACAAACGTCGTCCCTCCTCCTCCAGGTCGTCAATAAAGGCAAGAACCCCTTTCATATTTTGAGAGTATATTGTGGTATCTGGAAAGTCTAGTGACATAATCCTTGTATACACTGCTTTAATGAGATGCTCCATACGTTGGATATCCCTTGGGGTAATCATTATCTCTGGTTTATGAATGGTACCCGTGCTGGGCTGTACAAAGTGAATACATCCAGTAATATCTGTGTAGGAATGATACTTGCTTGAGTACTTGAGCATAGCAGCATAAAAAGTGAGCTGTAGCTTATAAGATAAGGCCTTGATGCTATGTGAGGTATACTTTTGGTTCCCGAGATGATAGAGCGCTTTTCCTGTTTTAAAGTCAGTAATAGTCAGGCTCTTATTTGTTACATCAGTGGAGAGAAAGTCGATAACCCCCCTTACTGGTACGTCTCCTATATGAATATGTTCCTTACCAAGGTCATACTCAGAAAGGAAGTCCTTGGATGGATGCTCTGAAAATCCCTTGTGATAGAGGTGGATAACCTCTTGTCCATGAAGTGCATAGTCTTCCTTGTCCTGTGGGGTCATGTGTTCTTTTTTCAACTTTTCTTCAAAGGTGCTGAGTACATGCTCAAGGGAAGGAACCACCCCTGTGGTTTTATAAGAAACATGAAAGTCGTGTAATGTACTGTGAATGACATTTCCATAGCTCATTTGTGGAATAGGTGACCTAGGAAAGTGTAAAAGCATATCCCGAGTAACTTCTTCTGGCGTGTGGTCTACAATATTGATAAATTGCGTGAGTTTTGACGCACTCAGGGAAAACCCTTGTAGTTGCGTTGTTAATATTTCTTCTTGGGTTGTACTGTCCTTGGGCAAACGTTCCATGATAACATCTTCTAAGGTGTCGAGATGATCTGTGAGGTGGTGCATGGGCTGTGACGCATACTGTTGCTGCCACTCAGTAGTGATATAGGAAAGGCTACTCTGCTCTTTTCCATTATCTTTGGCTAGTGGCATAGAAAGAGTGAGATGTGTCTTTGCTCTCGTAATAGCGACAAAAAAGAGTCGCCGTACGTCTTCAGGATTATCCTTTGGTGGTAGGAGGGGCAGGTTGGATGGAAAGGGTAGGTTGCTACTCATGCCCTTGGTGTGCCATTGCTCCTCTGAGGCACCTATCACAAATACATGATCAAATTCTAGTCCTTTGGATTTATGTGCAGACAAGAGCGTGACTTTATCACCATCTTGCTCCCAGGTAGACTGCAAGGAGAGAGATATGTTGTAGCTAGCATACTTTTTAATAAGCGTGAGAAAATCACCGAGAGAAATGTATTCACCATGTCGCTCGAGTATTTGGTCATGGAGTGTACGTAGTGCTTCTAAGTACTTTACATAAGAAGTAGTAATATCGCTAAAGTGATGTTTTTTAAGAGGAGATCTAAAGAGTTGATCATCATCAAAGATACATTCTGTGGTACCCATAGCCATGTCAATAAGCTCCATCAGTGGTACTTGTTTAGCCTTTACACTAAGGTGCAGTATAAACTTTCCAAGCAAGACAAGAGACTCCTCTTCGCTTTTGAGCATAGTGCTGATCCAAGGCTCTCTGTGTTGATAGCTATCTATGGAGAGTTTCCATAGAGCCTCTTCTTTTATGGCAAAGCAAGGCATGGCACAAAGTGTGGGTATCAGTGACTGATCAAAGACATAGGTATGATTATAAATACTATGGGCCGTCTCAAGGATGAGGATAAGGTCTTTGATGGGTGGTAGTTCAAAGACATTTTCTTGCCGCTCGTAATTGTGGGGAATTGCAAGTGTGGTCATGACCTCAGAGCACAGCATGAGATCTTTGTGAGACCTTGCCAAGAGTGCTATTTCGCTGGGGGCAGTCTTCTCTCGCAACAAGGCAGTAATACGTTGTGCCACCTCCATGGCTTCGTGATGTCGCGATGGACACTGGATATACGTCAGGTTACCCAAATCGGTAGTATTGCTACGCTGAGTTTTGGAAATGTCAAAGTGACTTGTCAGTCGCTCTGTACTGTGCTCAATTACTGCTTCTGCTAGGTCTAGGATAGGCTTGGTGCTTCGGTAGTTTTCCTGTAAGACAACAATAGTTGACTCTCTGTACGTCGTACCAAAAGATAGAATATTATCAAGGTTTGCCCCTTGAAACTTAAAAATGGACTGATCATCGTCCCCCACAGCTAAAATATTTGGACGTCCCTCATGAATAGGATTGGAGGTGATATTGTTGATCAGTCTCATCTGTACTCCACTGGTATCCTGAAACTCATCCACGTGGATGTAGAGATAGCGTTCCTCAAGGTTGGCACGGAGCTCCTCATGATGCTCCAGGGCTTTGTTGGTCTCCATGAGGAGGTCATCAAAGTCAACAAGGCCAGAGGTATACATAGCACGGTTGTACTCCTCGTAGAGGTGAGCTAGAGACTTCATTTTGGATACTCTGATAAGGTCTTTTGCTACGAGAGCACCACCCTCATCTTTTTCAAAGTATTGGTTTTTCCAGGCGGTGAGTGGCTTGGTACTATCCGCCTCAATGATATGCTGTAGTTCACTTAGCCACTGTTTCTTGATGGTGCCAATATGTGGAAGAGGCTGCTCTGCAGGCAGATCATGTAAACGTGTGATGAGCGATGGTATATTTGCCAATAGCCCTTTTGAAATACGGTCCCCAAAAAACTCAGAACAAAGGGGGCTGGCTAGAGAGAGAAAGGTTTCATTGCTCTCTACAATACTGGCGAGCTCTTGTGGAAAAATACCATTTTTTTTGAGGTTACTGATATTGGAGCGGATACTACGTAGATAGATATGGCCTTGTTCGGGGTGAAAAGAGCGTAGGGGGTCTTTTATTGGCAGCTGAGAAATAAGCGTTTCGATGATTTCATAACACTTCAGATCATCAGCAGTTTCCATGCGGGCACCACCATAGAAGTATTCCGGGTAACTATTGATAATATCACGACCAAAGCTATGAAAGGTATGTATAGAAACCTTATAGGCATCTTCACCAATGAGACTACGTAGACGCTTGCGCATATTTTTTGCTGCAGCATCGGTAAAGGTGAGACAGAGAATGCTTTGAGGAATGGTGTCAGTAGTCCGAAGTATATTTGCCACACGCATCCCAAGGAGCTCGGTCTTACCAGATCCTGGACCTGCAATGACCAAGACTGGGCCATCTATGGTATCTACTGCTTGCCTTTGAGCAGGATTGAGCTGTTGATATCGCGTTGTAAACATAGCAAAGTGAAGAACAAAAGTACTACTATCATCTATAAAAACTGTTTATAAGGCAAGGTAATATCGCCGCCATGGGGAGCAAGTCATGTTATGATGATATGGAATTGTATACTATAAAGGAAATATGAAACAGTTATACCTCCCGATCAGGGCACTGATGTCTGATTGGAGCACTAGTAAAATAAAGACGTATAGTGCCTCCGTGGCCTTTTTTTCTATCTTTTCCACAGCTCCTGTATTATTACTGTTAGTAGCGCTTATTGGGTTCTTTTTAGAGCCAGTGGAAATACGTTCATACATTGTAACCTATCTCAATACATATACAACTCCTGCTGTAGCTAGTCAGGCCTTTCTTATTATAGAAAACCTCTCACTGGTAGGGTCAAATACAGCAGCATTTTGGGGAAGTTTACTGGTGGTGTACATGGGAGGTGCGAGGGTATTTATGGAAATTCAAGAGGCCTTTGATCATATATGGAAACAGTACGGAAAACGAGGAGTAAAACTATATATCCGTAGAAACTTATTAGGAGGCTTGATGATTATTTTGACAGGTGTCTTGCTGGGTGGTTCTATTGTTGGCAATGCGGTATTTCGCTTTGCACGAGATACCATATCTATTAACTTGCCGGGGCTAGGCATGCTCTATCCTAGTATTGAAATACTACTATCTATTGTTATACCATACTTTATTTTGGTAGCAGTGTATCGGTATCTACCACCAATAAAACCCAAGGTGGCTCAGGTATGGCTACCAGCTTTTATTGCCATGACTGGGATGTATATACTCAAATCACTCTTTACTACATTTATCACGTACTCCACTGCGGCATCCGCTTATGGAGCTGCGAGTGTA
>JBBKXV010000061.1:0-10404 GCA_037969665.1 Candidatus Altimarinota bacterium | reverse complement strand
GCATTCATACTAACTCTTTTTTTTCTTAGCTTTTTTTTGGTACTCTTTTTCTTTTACAGCCTCCAACATCTTCGCCTTATTGTCAAAAGATGCCTTATCTGCTGCATTCCATGAGTACTGCTTGCGTGAAAATGCCACCAAGGACTCCACACTCTCCTCAGGTAATTTCTCAAACCTATTATCCACAGGGGGCAAGGTCTTTACCTTGACTGGAGTAGTAATTTTATTATTTTTTACGGACCGTGAATACAATGAAAAAGGGGCCAATGTCGTGAGATTTTCTCTTGAAACATTATTTTCTCCGAACTGTTTTACCAACATGTCAGCATCTTCGAGTCCAACACGGAATGACATGATAGTACCCACATTTCCAAAAATAGCTGAGCGTAATTCCTCTGGCAACTGTTTCATATATTGATGCGCCATAGTCAGGTTGAGTCTATACTTCCTTGCTTCAGACAAGATACTCTCAAATGTTTTCACGGAAGATACAAAATTTTGGAACTCATCAATATAAAGATAAAAATCCTTTCGTTCAGCCTCAGGAAGATGCACTCGCTTCATCGCATCAATAAGTAACCTGCTCACAATCATACTTCCTATTATTTCAGAATTAATAGGAGAAATTTTTCCCTTAGACAGATTAACAAGCAGTATCTTTTGCTTATTCATAATAAAATCAAAATTAAACCTATTTCTTTTTGAGGCAAAGACCCCACGTATGATTTTATTATTTAAAAACTTCTCCACCTTATTGAGTACTGCCACTACAGATTCTCGTTGAACACGGGGATCTAGGACGTCAAACTGATCATGCCAAAATGCTATCACATGAATATCGGTACAATGCTTTAGGCATTGCTCGCGAAAAGTTCGCGTTGTGATAAAGGCAGGAATATCCACCAAGGTAGCATTTGGAGTATCTACCAAGGCAGCCAAGGTATTGTACAATATTTGCTCCATACGAGGTCCCCAGGAGTTTTCAAACATTTTTTGAAAGACCCCAAGTAGTTCCGTTGCCATAAGATCCTTGGCCTGCCCCTCTACATTGAGGATATTAAATGCTGGAGGATTTTCCGTATCAGAGGGGTCAAAGTAGGCAACATCATTTTTTCTATGCTTAGGAATATAGTGAAGAATTTTTTCCACCATCTCCCCGTGGGGGTCTACTACCGCCACTCCATGACCTCTATAAATATTAGAGAGAATCATCTGCTCTTGCAGTGTTGACTTACCCGTTCCTGTCTGACCAATAATATAGACGTGCCTTCTCCGGTCCATTTCATCTATAGAAAACACCTGTTTTTTTCCAAAATGCTCAATAATACCTATCGATGTAGCATTCTCCTGTAGTAAAGACTGCTCCTCAAGAGCCGTTTGCTCACCCCCCTCTATAAGGTCTTTACCTTCTTTATACATATCTAAAGCACTATCACTGTAGGCAATAAATGGTGATTCTAGCTTACTTGTTGGCGGATGCCAGATCATACTAACCTCCTCTGTACTCATAATCATTCCTATAGTACTGGTCGCTCTCTTGAGTAATTGTGCGCCTGCCCGATCTGTTTTTATAGGAGAAAAGCGTAGGCCATTTCCACCTGTGGCAGCTAGAGTGGTAAAGGAGGCTGCCAACTCATCAAGATACTTTGTACGTTTCCCCGCATACGCAATATCCAAAGTTACTTCTAATAGTGATCCCTCTTCTTTTAGTGAGGGCGCAACCTTTGTCGTCCCTGCAGGAGTTTCCTGTGAAGATACCGTAGCAAATACTGCCCCGGGCCGTAATAAAACACGTGCCCACCACGAATGCCGTGCATACCTAGACAAGAGCGCACCCTGCTTTTCTCCAAAGGAGGAAAGATAGCCCGCTGTAAATAATTTTTGGATACGTTGTAGTAACTTTTTTCCCTTTCCGCCCAAGGGGCTAACATGCATCCCCATATAGGCCACCTCTCCCTCACCCAAGGTTGAGTATGCACTCATCAAAGGAGATAATGGGTCAGTAAATGTCCCCTCCTTCGTCCCATCAATATCCTTATACCCTTTTAGTGCAAATATATCTGGCAATGCATAACGTGCCTTAGAAACATATAAATCCTTTCTCCTTAAAAATATAGACATGGGGTCTGCTACTATATTGACCTCAATATCTGGATACTTTCCTTTTAACACATTGATCACTGCATTTTGAAGCACACCTTTATCTATTTTGATAAAAAACTTAATACTGCCCTTTGTAGCAAAGATTTCAAAACTGGTAACCAGTTGCTCCTTGCCCTGTATTGTACCTAACATACTATGTTTTTTATACATAGAGGCAATGGTCTGGTACAGGTCCTCTACATCTTTTACATGGCTCTCATTGTGCCTCGATACGATAATCTCCAAGGAAACCGAGTGTTTTCTTTGCATTCTTAAAAACTCTGAGCGTTTTGAAGCCGTGTAGACCTTTACAATAAGCGTGCAAAGTATGAGGATTACCACCACTGCTAGAAACAATTCTAGAGACATGATTGAAAATTATATGGTTATTAGGAGGATACAGGAAAGTAGAGTGAGAGGCAAGCAAGCTCACAGGAGACAATAAAACTGCATATCACTATCTAAAATCCTATTTTCAATTCAGATATTTCAAAAAAACTCTACAATGTGCACTGTCTACGTTTTTGAACTTAAATATATCTTATGTATTCTATACAAACCCTATCCACTGGACTCCGAGTACTCACCGTACCTGAACTCTCTGCGTCCTCAGTGACAGCTCTTGTGCTTGTTAAGGCAGGTTCACGCTACGAAACCTTTGAACACAACGGTATCTCTCACTTTTTGGAACATATGTTTTTCAAAGGTGCAAAGGACTTTGTCACCCCAAAAGATGTCTCACTTGCCATAGATAGTATTGGAGGCTCCTTCAATGCCTTCACCGGTAAGGAAGTGGCGGGGTACTATGTCAAAGTAGCTAAAGAACATGCGGACACTGCTGTCCATGTTCTCTCTGACATGTTGATCCACAGCACCTTTCCTGAGGAGGAAATAGAAAAAGAAAAAGGTGTCATATTGGAGGAAATTAACATGTATCTGGACTCACCTCAACGACAAATAGGAAGTGATTTTACCAGTGCTCACCTTGGTAACCAGCCACTTGGCTGGGATATAGCAGGTAGGCCTGCGTGGATCAAAAAAGCCACAAAAGAAGAATTTATTGCATACAAAAATAAGCACTATGCTCCAGAAAACTCAGTACTAGTCCTTTCTGGAAATATCACCCCAAAGGATGCTCTTCGTCTTGCTGAAGAGTACTTTGGAGACTACCTTAAGCATGCTGACCAAGAGGACTTTACTCCTATAGACACAGCTCTTATCGGTTGCGAACGTGTTCAACTTCGTAAGAAAGATACAGACCAGGCACATTTTATCTTGGGAAGTACTAGTGTATCGCGAACTAACCCTGAGAAATACGCATACAAAGTACTCTCCACCATTTTAGGAGGTAATATGAGCTCAAGGCTGTTTCAAAATTTACGAGAACAGCGTGGACTTTGTTACTATGTCTATACAGGAAATAGTACCTATCATGACACTGGCGCCTTTTACCATGGAGCAGGAGTCTCGCTGGCTAAGATCAATGAGGCTATCTCTGCCGTTCAGGAAGAATTTGCAGCACTGTCCACAATACCTATTACAGCTACAGAGCTGACCAATGCCAAAAACTATCTTGCCGGAACATTGGCACTGTCCTTAGAAGACTCTGAAGAAAAAGGGTACTTTTTGGGCCAACAACTTTTGCTAAACAACAATATTAAAGAGTATGAAGAAGTGAAACAACGCTATGATGCGGTATCTATAGATACTATCCTCAAGGCATATGAGGATCTCAAGCAAGCACCCCTTACTCTTTCTGTTGTGGGACCTTATGAACACTCTCAATTTACCTCTCTGATCTAAGACATGCACCCATACACACTTGCTATTATTGACCAAGGAGACATCCAAGGAGGTGCCGAGGCATTTATTCTTGATGTCATGGCACAAATGCAGGGCGCGTCATACCCCAAGGTTCACCTCCTATATAATAAGACCCCCCATAAGAGCTACCTGAAGCGTGTATCCTCCATGTCTCACATACAAGCCAAAGCACTATCATTGCCGTCTTTCCAAGTGAAAGATATAGGCAGTTGGTTTGTGGGAATGCGCTCTGCACTTAGTCTAGGATGGTATCTGAAAAGAAAGAACATTACGCTGATCTACTCTAACACGATAAGAGGACACATCGTAGGTACCGTCGCATCCATAATAACTGGTATCCCTATTGTATGGATGCTCCATGACTTCACTTTTAGTAGCAGCTTTCTAAGACTACTCAGCTGGCGTCCCAAAAAAGTATTTTGTGTTTCCCAAAAGGTCAAAGAGTATTATATAGACAAAGCGCCCGTCCTTGCACAAAAGATTTCCATTATCCCAAATGGAGTGCAGCCTGAGCTCTTTATAAAGAAAACACTACACGCTATAGCTGATATCAACGGTGAACCCCTTGTCTTTCAGGATGATAAAAAGTATATAGGGATTATAGGGCGTATTGATACCTGGAAAGGGCAAGATGTTGTAGCCAGAGCAGCAAGGTTACTCCGAGATGAATATGGAACGACTTTTTCCCATGTAGAGTTTTTGATCATTGGCAATCCCACACTAACTTCACCACAGAGACAACAATATTACGACAACCTCCTAGCCTATGTGAAAGAACATCAACTCACTAACGTACACTTTCTTGGGCATCAAGACATATACAGCCTTTTGCCTAGACTAGATATTCTTCTCCATGCTTCCACAGAGGCTGAACCCTTTGGAAGAACAATCATAGAAGCATTTGCATCAGGGACACCAGTGATAGCATCCAATCTTGGAGCTCCCATGGATATTATTACCTATGGAGAAAATGGGCTACTCTTCACTCCAGGAGATGCAAGAGATCTCACACACAAGATTGCCATGCTCCTTGGGGATAAACACCTTGCAGACACATTAACACTAAAAGGCAAGCGAAGTGTTACTAACAGCTACCAACTGCCTCTAATCATTGACAAGATCAAAAAAGAGCTTGAAACATCTTTAAATTGATAGAAAAAGGCGCAAAAAGGCTATTAATAAGACTTTTTTCTATGAAATTACTTGCATATGAAAAAAGCTCACCATATACTTTGCTAGCTGATTAAAGTTTTTATTTTCTTTTTATCACGCTTATGACTAAGCAAGATCTTATCGCTCACCTAGCTGCTGAAGCTGGAGTAACTAAGAAGCAAGCTACTATGATGCTCGAGGGTTTCATGGATGCTGTTACAATGACTCTTAAGAAGGGAGACACTCTCACTCTTACTGGTTTTGGAACATTTAAAGTAACTCACAGAGCTGCTCGAATGGGTGTTAACCCACGGACTAAGGAAAAGATTCAGATTCCTGCGTCTACTGTACCTTCATTTAAGGCTGGTAAAAAGTTTAGAGAAGCACTTAAATAAGTCTCTCTTCCATAAAAAAAGAGTCATCTGCTCAGGCAGATGACTCTTTTTTTATATGCTATATCCTTTTTATGCACTAGTGAGCAATCCATTATCTATCTTCTTAGCTGACTTTGTATGGGTTGTTCTTTTTTTTGAATGCGTGGCCTTATGAGCAGCGTGCTCAGTACCTCCTCCAGAAACAGGAATAATAGAAGCTAGTTCTTTCATAATTCCTTGCATGGTAGCAAGTTTCTCACGGCGTTCCTGCTTTAGCTCACGAATACTTGCTTGTTCTGCATGGATACTATCCTCATGAGCCTGGATCTGTTCTGCAAAATCCTCGTCCTCTTGTAATAGTTGTGCCTTGAGTTGTTCAAGTAAATCAAGTGCGCCCGCTCCAGAAGTGCGAGGATCACTCTGCTCTATAGACATAGCAGATGTGTATACTTCCTCTTTCTCATCCGTGGACTCAGAAGAGTTAAAGGGATCAGCAAAGGGATCAAAGCTTGACTCCGCGGTTGGAGCAGGCTGTTCCTCTGACGTGGGAGTCATCCATGCTGGATCAGCAGAAGTAGATGCTGGACTGTCTGTAGGTGCTGGAGCTGGTGTTGCAGCAAAAGGATCAGCAAAGGGGTCAAACCCTGCTTGTGTTCCAGCGGGCGTAGTGCCATCATCACCTGATGAGCCAGAACCTCCACCCATTGGTGCAGCTCCTGCATCAGTAAGCCATGGTGGCGTTGTACCTCCTCCCTGAGCTCCGCCTGTATTTTGATCCATATGATTGTAAATATGTAAGTATCAAAGTAGTATACCATAGGCCTACCGTATCTTCAACACCCTGGTGGCTAGACGGACTGTAAAAACCATTGCACAATTATGATACCAGACACCTCCCAGATTTCAGAATTTTTCAAAAAACATGCCCTTGGAAAAGAGACTCCTGTCATACTCGCAATCTCTGGCGGTGTTGACTCTATGGTTCTCTTGGACCTTATGGCTCACCTTGGACAATCATGTATCGTGGGTCATATCAACCATGGTCTACGCACTAGTGCTGACTCTGATGAAAAAAGTGTCAGAAACGTAGCGACACGGTATGGGTTTCCCTTTGAGTCGAAACGTGTCCATATACAAGGGGGAAATATAGAGCAACAAGGCAGACAATACCGTTACGACTTCTTAGATGAGATCAGAGAAAAGTATCATGCCGCTTGGATTATTACCGCACATCATTCGGACGATCACCTTGAGTCACAGCTCCTCCACCTTGAGCGAGGAAGTGGACTTTTTGGACTGATGGGTATCCAAGAACATGATGAGCACAGGAGATTACTCCGACCGCTACTTATCTATTCTAAACCACAACTTCTAGCGTATGCTAGGGCTCATCATCTTACCTACCACGAAGATAGCACAAACCAAGATACACATTTTGCGCGCAATAACATGCGCCTTGAAATCATACCCAAATTACTTCGTGCACTTCCAGACCTAAAAGAGATCTTAGCCTATCAAGGGCAGTGTGCCACTCATACACTCCGTAAAATCCACTCTACTATTTCCACCACTCTAGGAGATCACTTCGAAATACAGAGCTCATGGAACTATACGTTACTGCTCAGCCTCTCCCCGTATTTTTTACGCTACGCACTTCTCTTTATCATGAGAAGGCAGCTCCCTCATCATACTTATACTAGAGCACATCTTCACGAAGTAAGCACCAAGATTCGCACACTGCCCTCAGGAAAGTCTTTAACTCTTAACGCTACTCATATACTGCTAAGAGACTTTGATACTATTTCACTGACTATCAAAAAAGAGCATACCTCTCAAAAAAATGTCTCTTACCCCCTTGGGCTCTTATTGTCTCAAGATCTCACCTTAGACAACCTTATTATATCCATGCTCCCACCAAGGACCGCACACACCGCTGTACCTTTACCAAAGTCTCCAGAGCATTATATGGTTACATATCGCTTACCAGGAATGCGCATACTAGTACATTCACCCAAGGGAAACTTTCACCAGCCACTCAAGAAGTATCTGATACAACAACAGATCCCTGTAGATAAAAGAAACACCGTTCCCTTACTCGTTGATACAGAAACGCAGGATGTTATCGCACTTTTAACAAAACAATACTATACTGCACCTACAGATACTCCAAAACATGCCTATCATCTCTATCTTTCACACTTTTAGATGAGCCATATTATATACAACGGTTTTTATCTTGCCCACCCCTATAGTGGACTAGGAGTCTTTACCAGAGAACTCCTACGCTCCCTACTCACTGCAAATACTAGGGTAACTGTATTGCTCTATAGAGACCAGCCAACACCTGACTTTTTACCCCCACAAGTCACTATTCTCCGTAGTGGTCACCTCCCCGGTAGACTGGGCATTCTTACCTGGGAATATTTTTGGGTGCCAAAAATACTACAGCAGTATCCCGATGCGCACTATTGCTCACCGTACAGCCATCCTCTACCACCTCTAACACGCACCGGAAAAATACTTATGGTACAACACGATGCTCTCTTTTTTTCTGAGTCTAGCTATACTAAAAAGCTTTCTCGCAGGATGTACCAGCACGCCATACGGCGCACTATTTTACGTCCAGAGGTACAGCTAGGTACCGTATCACATTTTTCAGCACAGGAAATAAAAAAGGCTATCGCTTATCCTGATGACATTATTATTTTGCACAATGGAATAGAACACCTTCACAACGAAACCTTGCTCTCAAAGGAAGAAATACAAGAGAGATTTCAAATACACGGAGACTACCTTTTTTATCATGGTGGATATGATCAAAGAAAAAATGTCGAAACCATGGTGCACACGCTTCAACCACTTTTATCTTCACATAATGTCACTCTCGTACTCGGAGGTGGAAAGCTTCACAATACTTCCCTATACCACCTCCCCCACGAGAAACACAACGTTATCAATACTGGTTTTATTGACAACAGCACTCTCCGTAGTCTCTACCACCATGCTAAGATTTTTCTAGCACCGAGTAGCTATGAGGGATTTAATATTAATATAGGTGAAGCTCTCATGGAGGGTACCCCAGTGCTGATGTCTGCCATACCTGTACATACTGAAGTTTGGGGTAATTATGCCACCGCCACTTCCTTTTCCAATAGTACCCAGTTGGAACAAGCTATTGTCTCCACTCTCTCTGCCACTCATAAAAAGAAATCAACTCCACCATACACATGGAATGCTCTGGCCAAAAAAGTACTTGAGTATTTTCGCAAATAGGCTCATACTCAAAGTAGTGTTATTTTTACAATTCAGATATGAATTATAGCTTCAATAAAAGACCACTTAAAGTGTTTTTTGAAGGAAAGCTCCACAATGAGCATATTTATCATATCTTTCATAAGCATCCGATTACTGATATACCTGAGTGGACAGTATTTATGCTGCTCTATATCTTTCCACTGATGTGGATCATACAATACAGTGTCTCTGGTGGCACCATAGCATTTTGGGTACTCATTGTACTTTCATTTTACTTTGCATTTTTAGCCACCGCACTATTCATTTCATGGACCAATGATATTTTTGATCTCTTTATTCTCACGGATAAAAGGCTAATAGATATCACACAGGGTGGTTTTTTAAAAAGAAAAAACTCCATTGCTGAGCTTCACCAAATACAAAATGCCAGCTTTACGCAACAGGGTGCTCTTGACCATATTCTTAATGTCGGAGTGGTTGACGTACAAACAGCTGGAAGTAATGCAGACCTCACCATGGAGTTTATACAACATCCAGCGAAGGTCACCGATCTGATACTTCGTTTTGCTAGAGAGTACACTTCCCAACGAGAGGTAGAAATTACTGCACAGGCGCAAAGCGCAGCGCCTAGTGTTGAATAGTCACCAAACATGGTCAACACAAAGACTTCACTGCCTTTTCTGCATAGTTATTATATGCGCATTGCCCCCATATGCATAAGAGCGCACCTACTATCATGATAAGATAACAAAGGAAACGTAGTACTATATGCAGATTTGATTAGAACAGCCGCAGATATACAAGTATTGCTCAATACAAGGAAAAAGCTATTGGGATTATGAGCAAAAGCTATGCCACTTATGGTATACTATTTCATAGATCTCAATACATAAACAAACATATGCAGATAACATTTCATGGCGCAGCACAAAAAGTAACCGGATCAAAGCACCTCGTAGAAGTTGATGGCAAAAGAATTCTCTTTGATTGTGGAATGCATCAAGGTAAAGGATCTCGAGAGGAAAATCTTACCTTTCCTTTTGACCCTGCTAGTATTGACATTCTCGTCTTATCCCATGCACACATTGACCATTCCGGTTTGATTCCGTATTTGGTCAAACAAGGGTTTAATGGAAAAATCTACTGCACGTATGCAACTATGGACCTCGTAAATATTTTACTTGTGGACAGTGCAAGTATACAACTCCATGATGCGGAGTTTTATAATGAAAAAAGAATAAAATATAAGTGGGATAAACCAGAGGCTATTCCTCTCTATGAACTGAACGATGTCGAGAATGCTATGAAGCTATTTGATGGTGAACAGTATGAGTCACCACTGATGATTAGCGAGCACCTCGAGCTGACATTTTTTGATGCTGGACATATCTTGGGATCATCAATCATACAGTTACTCAATAAGGAAACGAATAAAACACTTATTTTTACTGGGGACCTTGGCAGAAAGGGCCTTCCCATACTAAGAGATCCAACACTGATTGACCAGGCAGACTATCTCATCACAGAGACTACCTATGGTGATAGAGAGCACAATAGCGTAGAAGGCATGAGTGAAGATGTGGCAAAGGTTATCAACACCACCTTTGACCGTGGCGGAAAAATCATTATTCCTGCATTTTCTATAGGTCGTACACAG
>JBBKXV010000060.1:0-1265 GCA_037969665.1 Candidatus Altimarinota bacterium | reverse complement strand
ATCCAAAGCAATGGTAGAAAAAGTACTACTTGCTCTAGGCTATTGCCATGAATACGAAGAGCCCTCTCAACGTCCTTGTGCCCAAACATAGCTGGAGCGAGGAGTTTATGTTTACCGCGAGCGAGACCAACATTTATAGTGAATACTTCTAAGAGGAGGACAATAGCTACTGTGGAGGATGCTGCTAGGATGAGTGGGAGGTTTGGTATCATAGGGCGTTGATGTAGATAAGTAGTTTATATGTAAGCAGGTAGTAGTGAAAGTGCTAAGTATAATAGTATTCAGAGAAACGATATATACTGTACTCTCTCAGGCGCATGTTACAACTTCGTTTTTCTTAACCTCAGTGCATTGAGCACCACTGTGATGGATGACATCCCCATGGCAAAGGATGAAAATATGGGGTTAAGCAACCCAAGAGCTGCAATAGGTATACCTATGGTATTGTAGATAAATGCCCAAAAAAGGTTTTGTTTAATGTTTCTCATGGTTGCTTGAGATAGAGTGATGGCTTGCACTGCTTTTGCCAAGTCTCCCTTGATGAGCACAAGATCTCCACTTTCTATGGCTATGTCTGTACCTGTGCCCATGGCAATGCCAATGTCTGCGGCAGATAGCGCAGGGGCATCATTGATACCATCTCCCACCATTGCAACTACATGTCCTTGTTGCTGTAGTGTTGCGATGATATTGAGCTTATCCTGAGGCTTGAGGCCTGCGTGGACTGTCTGTATGCCCACATCTTTGGCGATGGTATGAGCAACCTTTGGATTGTCACCAGTCATCATGACGGTGTTGATCCCTTTTTTCCTTAGACTGTTGATAATTTCTTTGACTCCCTTTTTTGCTATATCTTGGATAGCAATAAAGCCTGCAAGAGAGTTGTTTTTAGAAAAATATACCACAGTATGTCCCTGCTCAAGGTATGATAATCCAAGAGACTCAAGTATTTTTTTGTCTCCTTCAGAGATGTAATCACAAATGTATTCAGCATTTCCCAGGGCTATCTTTTCTCCAGAGAAAGTCCCCGTGATCCCACCTCCCGTGGTGGTTTGTACATCCTGACCTTGCTCTAGCAGCACTTCCTTTTCTTTTGCATAGGTTACGACTGCATGAGCCAGAGGGTGCTCTGACATGTTTTCTAGAGAGGCAAGAAGTGGAAGTGTAGTGTGCTCACCATCACTTTTGAGATACTCAACATGGGTGACTTGTGGTTTACCTTCAGTGATGGTTCCTGTTTTATCAAAACAAATGGTGTCAATTTT
>JBBKXV010000059.1:0-1479 GCA_037969665.1 Candidatus Altimarinota bacterium | reverse complement strand
CTCCACAGATGCTATCCTAGTTTCTAGCTTTTCCATGCCACCATGCTCACCAGCAAAATCATGATGACCAGCGCCAGGTATCTGACCATGCCCCAGTACACTACCACCCTTTGCAGTAGAAAACCCATATTGCTCACCCTTTGCCTTTGCTAGCAATGCCATGGAATCATACTGCTTTTCAGTAAGTCTATTTTCATCCATACCGACGAGCTCAACATGCAACAACCCTGCATTTGCGATCCGCTCTAGGGACTCATCACCAGAAGTGGCAGCTCCCCCCACCAAGGCACCATCAGGTGCCAATTGGTAAATTGCCCCATCTGTATCAATGATGTAATGCACAAATGGCTTCCACTTTCCTCCCTTTTGGTAATTGAAATGGTGGATGGTAGATGACATGGTATCGGCAACAGTATAGTGAGCCACAATTCCCGCAGGTGACTTAAAGAGATTATTTTTATACTGGTAGCTACCAAACTCTTTATACGTGGTGCCGTACTTTTTATTATTGGCGATACTTTGAACCTCTGTGGCATATGAGGACTTACTACTTGGCAGTGTAATTTTTTTCTTTGCCAAGTATTCATTACTTTTACGTAGCTCCTCACTACTGAGATCCTTATACATAAACTTTTTTTCATTATCCTTTGCGCGCTCCGCAGACCAACGATCATAGCGTTTTTTTAGACTTGGGTGAGCTTTTATCACCGTGATAATATCCAAAAACCTCCTTACCTTTCCAGTCTTTGTATGGACAACAGCTTTATCAAAGTAGTCCTGAAATTCTTGAAAGCTCAGAGATTCGATGGCATCAGGTAGCACTGCACCAAGCTCTACGTCCTTCGTAGCACTGGTATCCACAGTGGCTTCAGAGGTACTAGTGGGAGCTGCCTTTGCAGGACTGTTCACTCCAAAACCAGAGAGCATATCCATGATATCCTTTCCAAAGACCATACCTCCTATGGCGGCGATAGCTCCACCAAAGGTCTTCCATCCTGCACTTTTTGAAGTAAACATAGTCATAAGACCTATGGCCAAGCTCATTCCACCAAGTAGCTTTGCAGAACCCTCCGCCTTTGTCTTACCAGTCACTATATCGATAAATGGCTGTAGTGGGTTTGTGGCATCTTTTGATCCCTCAGATACCACCTTTGTCACTTGCCCAGTCACCTCTTTCCACTCTCCAAAAAAGTTATCATAGAGATCAGGATTGGTTGACTTGGCATTGAGCACCGTGGACAAGTGATCAAGTATAAGTGATGTGGTTGCATCCTTGGTGGTGGAGGCAAGCATATACTTATAGACCTCCTCCGGTGTTGCCAGTGAGGCTCCTTCTTTTTTAGCCTTGAGTAACAACAGAGCAACTCCCTGGTGCATTACTCTCAACCGTTCCCAGTCCTTTGCATCATAGGTGGTGAGTTTTTTTTGCACATCAAACTCACCAAGTGTTGCCTTTGCGCCTTCAACACTCTTTTGCAG
>JBBKXV010000058.1:0-2629 GCA_037969665.1 Candidatus Altimarinota bacterium | reverse complement strand
TAATAATACTTACAATTGTTCGCACCTCCTCCTCGATCTGATCAATACGACAAAAGAGATGTCCATCGTCTTGCGTGATGCACCTCACCCGAGTAAGCCCAGAAAGCTGACCAGCCTTTTCATCTCGATACACAGTAGCTGGCTCAAAATACCGGACAGGCATATCTCTATAGCTAAACTGATTATCATCAAAAATCTGCATATGATGAGGGCAGTTCATAGGCTTGAGCGCATACTCTCCCTCGCCACCCTTTACTCGAAAGAGCTCATCACCAAACTTTGCAGCATGGCCTGAGGTTTCATAGAGATCTATCTTTGTAATATGTGGAGTCCATACTCTTTTATACCCCTTATCCTTATGCAGTTCCCAAAGGTACTTTTCTGTCTCTGTTCGTAATACCATTCCATTTGGCTGCAATAGTGGTAGTCCAGCACCAACTAGTGGAGAGATGGTATACAACTTTAGTTGCTCACCTAGCACACGGTGGTCCCGCTTTTTTGCCTCCTCTCTATTTTTGATATACTCCTTGAGCTCCTTTTTATTTGAAAAAGCCAACCCATAGATACGCTGAAGCATCGGGCGCTTTTCATCACCTCTCCAGTATGCTCCAGAAATCTTATCTAGTGTAAATGCACTAGGATCAAGATGCCTTGTACTCTCCACATGAGGGCCCTCACACAGGTCTACAAAATGCTCTCCATTTTTATAAAAGGTCACACTAGATAACCCTTGGTCTCTCACAAGATCCTCTACCAACTCTACCTTATACGCCTGATTTGCCGCCTTTAAAAACTGAATAGCTTGCTCTACTGGCTCTTCATATTTTTCAAAACTTTGAGCTAGCTTTATGATCTCCTTCATCTTTTCCTCGAGGATAGCTAGATCCTCTGGGATCAGGGTGCGAGGAAGATCAAAATCATAATAAAATCCAGTCTCAATCACTGGACCAATGGCAAGCTTTGCCTCAGGAAACATTTGTAATATAGCTTGAGCTAACACATGGGCATAGGAGTGCCTCTGTTTAAATAATTTTTCATCCATGACAAACTCTATAATAAATATACAAAAATACGCACACAAATAACCATTTAATAACCCCGAAGGGTGAATGAAAAGAAAAACTCATATGATGTCACGCGCAATACTTTATTCATGGTTGTATAGTAACCCACACACTATACTGTATTGTCTCTTGACGGGCAATAGATACAAGATCTGTGCATTTACCTTTGCAAATGAACAAAAATAAGTAGTATCCCAGCATATTTCTGCACAAGACCAAAAAACGATGCACAATCCTGAATGGAACGTGGTCTTTGAGCCACCAAAGCCTATCACACCTGAACATATTTTACAGCTCCTTCCTGCTGAGTTTACAGATCTTATGTCAGACTTTTGTTCTAAGGTGACACATGCCCCCCAACAGATTCAGCAACTTTACAATACTCTAGCCTACCTCTATCCTGACACTGTAGATACACATACACTCATGGTGAAACCAGCCGTTGAACAAGTCCCAACTCGTCTCAATATGGCACTGAGAGAGTCTACAGTATTAGCATACACACTTATCATGTATGAGTATTATACAGAACAAAAACATCAAGACGTTGCTATCAATTTTACAACAATGCTACGCAATGTCCCCACACCAGCTCTCTCTGACCAAGAGCAAACCTCCAATACGATCAGCATGATACTAGTCATCTACGCAGTGCTTCGCTCCTGCAAAGTAACAGAATCACAAGAGTTGATCTCACATCTACAAGCAACCACCTCACTCCCAACGTCTCTTCAGTACTTTAAGCAAACACTTCTCAGACTAACAAAGAGTACTGGCGGAGTATAAGAAAACATTGCCTTGTGTTATAAAAAGAGTATAAAGAAGAACTCTTCTTTTTCTTATGCAAGAAAGAGTGGTGGCGAATATCATCACTTTTTGATATAATTAGACATCATATAACAACACCACATGGCTCTCTCAAATAATAGTCTCCCCCAAGGTCCAAAGATATCTGCTACCAGACTGCAGGCCCCTGCCCAAAAGCCACAGGAGCTCAAAGCTCACATGGGTAATAGGTTGCGGGAAGCCCATGATGATAGTAATGGTCCTAAAAAACTTTCCATCGAAGAGCAACTCATCAAGCCAAGTTCAATTGAGGCACAAGCAGTGGTGTTCAATGACCTTCTTGCACAAAGGGAATTGGTCGAAAAAACTCCACTTCAAAATCAAAAGAAACTTTGTTACAGACTACTCGGTGAACATAGATTTCGTTTGTCCTTAGAAAATGCTAATAATATATATACGCTATTTTCCCATGTTATTGCTGGGCGCAGAGATAAGGCAATTGAAGCAGCAGAGTCGGTATTTGGGACAATTTCAAATAAAGACATTGGCTTAGCTGCAACAACTCTTGCCAAGAATAAACACCTGATCACTAATTCAAATAGTACATATAATCTTCTCATTGATGCCTTTGCTCATAATTATGAACGGTATCTTACGGATGATACCACAATCATGCCTCTGGAAACAGCAAAGCATGTATTGCTGCTTGCATTAACATATACAAAACATAAATCCATTGGTGCAACCATAAGAGATGAACAAGGGAAACACATCAAAAC
>JBBKXV010000057.1:0-2084 GCA_037969665.1 Candidatus Altimarinota bacterium | reverse complement strand
ATAATATGGTGAGTAAACCCCTCCAATACAGGATGTGCAGCTATAAGAACGAAGTGCATAGATGGTGATTATGATGCAAGATCACCTAAATAGTATGCTTCTAGTGTCTGTAAAAGACTTTCTGACTCTGGAGCTCCTCCTGGATGCCCTTTGGTAAGGCTATTAGTATAATCCTTTCCACAGAGACGTAAAATTTCTCGCTTTCCACCTGGATGAAGGTCTGCCCATGCTGTTAAATTGTACACTTTGTTGCTTACTACACCGTAGCAATCCTCAGGTGTATTATGAGTCATGACGTCTTCCACAGAAAAAGTGGTAGAGCTAGTGGAGATGGGAGCTTTTGCTTCGCTGGTGATAGTAGTCGGATAGGATTCATTGGTCATGATTCGTCGAGCATTGTCTGTAGTAGTACTACGAGCACCCTCAGGGTTACTAGCGCAGCTCATAAAAGCAACCAATGACACGATGATTCCAAATCCGAGTAAAGCTCTCATAACGAAACATTATAAAATAAGGTATTTATATTGTAGTTATTGTAGCCGTGCTGGCAAGGAAAGGATTTGTATTCTCTTGCTCTATAGCCCAGAGCAGGGTCTCATCATGGTAAGTGTTCTTTGCGTCAGTACTTTAATATTGCTTATTCGTCGCCTTATGCTTTACTTTTATTATTATATATTATGCTGTTATTATGAAGTTTTCAGTAGTTGGAAGTATGTTGGTGTTGGGTGTGCTCACTACCTCATGCATTTCACTTCCCACGTTGACTGTCGAACAGAAAACGCTAGCAGGATATATCGCAGATACAGTTTGTTTATCAGCTGCTATGAATGAAAGTGGTCTTACGGAGGAAGGGATGCAGATGATGGTTGATAAATATGGAGAGAACATGGCTGAAGGATTTAACAGTTCAGAGGCTGCACTTTATCTTCAGGATGAGAAAAAAGTAGAAGAAATAACACAGACTTTTGCTGAGGACCCACTTGTTGCAGGACTATTTGTTAAAGAAGTTACGGATAGTTTAGTAGCAAAGTGTGGATTACAAGAAGGTGGAGAGGCGATGAAGAGATTGAGCGAGCAGTTTGGAGCAAAGTAGATTTCCCCATAGCTATTAGACACTGCAAGCACAGATACCCCATATGGCTACACATATGGGGTATACTTATGTGACCTTATTTCTATTATTGATATATTTATGAAAGCAACTACTCCTATTTCACTAGTGATAGCAATTGTCTTTGCATCCTCTGTGCTCTCAGGGTCATTAGTATTTTTTGGTATGCAACTCACTGCTGGTGAGCCAAGTATCCCACTCAATAAGCTTGATATAGAAATCGAAGAAGGACTAGATAGATATATCAAAAAGATAAATGAAGAAGCAACGGCACAGCAAGCATCTACGCAAGAGCAAGCTGGAGAGACAAGAAGTCAGGTGGCTCAACGTGTACCGAGACCTTCTAGTGATGATCATATCAAAGGAGATGCCAATGCACCGTATAGTATCATAGAGTACTCAGATTATGACTGTCCGTTTTGTGAAAAGTTTCATGCTACGGCTCCTGAGCTCATGACGGCATACGAAGGAAAGCTTAACTGGATTTACAGGACTCACCCAATAGAAGGGCTTCATCCAAATGCACCATATCTTGCTCTAGCAGCAGAGTGTGTGGCGGATATACAGGGTAATGATGCTTTTTGGGATTTCTCAGATAGGCTGATTACACTTGGGAGTACACTAGATCCCAAGGTAAGAGTAAAGACTGCAGCTGAGGCTATAAGGGCAAAGAGTGATGAGATTATCGCCTGTGCTGATGCTGGGACTCATAGTGATATAATAGATAAACACTTGAGAGATGGACTTTCAAGTGGTGTACAGGGTACTCCAGGTGTGTACATTATTAATAATAGTACAGGACAAGTAGTTCCTGGCTTAGGTGGTGCAGACACAGCGCAATATAAAGCTCTCCTTGCATCATTTATCCAGTAGACATGATTCTTGCTCAATACTTGAGGCAGCCTCTCTTTCTCCTTTGGTGGGGAGGGGGGGCATTTCTGCTCTTTGACGCTATCTATGTAGTAGCTGCCTC
>JBBKXV010000056.1:0-1468 GCA_037969665.1 Candidatus Altimarinota bacterium | reverse complement strand
GTAGAGAATTCTCATACGAAGAATTGACTATTCAGCGAGAAGAGACAATCCCCCTAGCCACTTCTGTAATACTCCCTGCGCCAAAGCAGGCTATTATTGCATCTGGAGTGATCTCTACTTGTTTCTTGAGCCATATTATCCCCTGATCTAGGTCTCCCACATACTCGCAATCCTTTTTCTGAGCAGCAATAGCAGTAGCTAATGCCTTTCCTGAGGTACTGTTGAGGTCTTCCTGACTATCCCGACTGGCATAGATATCAGTAATCCCTATCTTATCAGCATCACCAAAAGAGGTGGAAAAATCTGCAAATAATTCCCGCGTACGGGAGTATTGATGAGGTTGGAATAGTGCAATAATGGAGTGGTGGGGGTATGCTTCTCTTAGCGCAGCCAGTGAGGCCTTGAGCTCTGTTGGATGGTGTGCATAGTCATCTATTACATGAACACCCTTGTACTCTCCCACGAGCTCCATACGTCTCCATGTACCGTGAAAACTTTTTAACCCTTGTGTTATCATTTCCCTTCCAAGTCCAATATACGTGCCTAACTGTTCTACCAATGCAGCATTGGAACGCATATGTTTTCCAGGGACAGAAAGCTCAACCGTGGCCTCCTCTGGCACAATAGTATAAGGACAACCTGCCTCCTGCACGATCTCTAGTAACTCCTCCTGCGCATGAATAAATGCCATACCATGAGGTGGGATTTTCTTAAAAAAAGTCACGAAGGACTCTCGGTAACGCTCTGCCGTTTTAAAGTAATCAAGATGATCCACATCATATGAGGTGCAAAGCACAAAGGTAGGCGAATAATGGAGAAAGTTGTCATTGTATTCATCTGCCTCAATCACAAGATACTCCCCCTTACCCACGCGAATATTTGTACCACCCAGTTCTTTTAAGGTTGTTCCTACAAATATAGTGGGATCCATCTTGGCATGCATGAGCATGACCCCCGTCATGGCAGTGGTCGTACTTTTTCCATGGGCTCCACATACTGCAATAGTCGTCTTTTGTGCCGTAACTTCACCAATGTACTCTTGCCAAGTTTGTACAGGAATACCTTTTTCTTTTGCATACAACATATCCTCAGTGGGAGCAGGCAATAACGCCGGTGATACCAATATCAAAGATGTATGCTCTGGAATAGTGGCAACTTCATGCCCCACATGACATACGATACCCTCCTCTCTCATAGCAGCCATGATTTCTCTGTCCACAGCATCAGCCCCAGAAACCTCCCCACCCATACGGTGAATATAGCGAGCTGCATAGCTCATTCCTATCCCTCCTATGCCTATACAGTAAATGTTCATAATTAAAGCATTAATGAGTTAAGGAATTAGGAGAATTAATTCATCCATTCATTAATTCCTTAATTACCAATTATCTAAAGGTGTTGCAAACAATACTTCACCATTTCCTCCTCCGTAGCATCGGTGTTTCCTTTGCCTTCAACGTATCTTGAC
>JBBKXV010000055.1:0-1201 GCA_037969665.1 Candidatus Altimarinota bacterium | reverse complement strand
CTCCTGGTGCCTGGGGGTTTTGGAGACCGAGGTGTTGAGGGGAAAGTGTTTGCAGCACAGTATGCTAGAGAAAACAATATCCCATACTTTGGTATATGTTTAGGGTCACAGGTATTAGCAATAGAATTTGCCAGACATGTCGTAGGGCTTACCCAGGCCAACTCCCTCGAATTTGCAAAAGATACTCCTGATCCGGTAGTACACCTCATGGAGGATCAAAAAAACATCCAGCGAAAAGGAGGTACCATGAGAAAGGGGGCATACCATTGTGAGCTCAAGGAAGGAACGAAAGCGCATAAGGCATACCAATCAACACTTATTTCTGAGAGACATAGACACCGTTTCGAATTTAATAATGCATATCGAAAAGCCTTTGAAGAGAAGGGCCTCATCGTCTCAGGGGAGTGCACCGAACTAGGTATCATGGAGATCGTAGAGCTCAAAGACCATCCATTTATGCTAGGGAGTCAGTTCCATCCAGAATTTTGCTCCAGACCAACGAAACCACACCCTCTATTTCTCGCATTTTTGAAAGCAATGACGTCATCGGTGGCTATCTTGGAGTAGCAAACATCAACACCCCATTCCACACACATGAGAAGATATTAACGTCCTCGATGTATATTGGACGCATTGTATAACTATAGAAAGCAGAGGTCTAATGACCACATTCTTGTGTCTTGTCGCCGAGCAATTTTATGCATACTCACCAACAGGGGACTTGAGCAGTAGCATTACGCTTGAAATAGCTCAAGCTATACCTCAATAACATGTATCACACCAGGCATACCCAACACCTCCACTTGTAGCCTAGGTCAAGCCAAGTAAGTCACCTTGGCAGCCACCACATGATATACTACTATGAAGTATATAAACTGACCTCACATGGCCTACAATAGTGACGATCACAAAAGACGAGAACGTATTAAAAATATGTACGCAAAATACAAGGATCATATCCATAAGGATAGTGTCATATTCAAAGAAAATACCACTCCTGGTTTTTATAGTATCAAAGAAGAAAGAGGTTCAGAGCCAACTAAACTACTAGATCATAGTGAATACCACCTCCGTGGACGGTTTAAAAAATATAGAACTATCTCTGGAACAAAGGCAGCAGTACGCAGTGAACTCCGCAAACTCTTGCGTGAAAAAAAGAAGCACCCCAGTATGATGAAAAGTCTACTTGGTTTCTTAGGTA
>JBBKXV010000054.1:0-1595 GCA_037969665.1 Candidatus Altimarinota bacterium | reverse complement strand
AAATGGAACTTCACAAACTGCTTTTTCGACAGGTCCGATAGCGTATAACAAAAATAACAATTCTCTCTATATAACTGGACATGTGTACGATGGGGCGATCGCGGAGTACTCCATTCCTGTGTTGAAGAAAGATGTTCCTGTGAGAGATCTTAATCCCGCAATAAATATTTCACCATTTCGCTCGTTCCTTTCTGCAGGTGATCACACAGAAAATAGACCAGATCGTATAACAGGAATGCTTCTCAAAGATGACCAACTTATCGTAAATACTGAAATATATTATGACGCGAGTACATCGAATAGTGATACAACACTTGTTTTGAGGGATGTTAACAACTTTGGATCAGCAGTAATTGATGGCTATTATCAGCTCACTGACAGGGCTCATGCTGCTGGTTATATCTCAGATGTTCCAACCAAGTGGCAACCTCAAGTTGGAACTCCATTCCTGACGGGCTGGGCAAGCAATAGTGCTATACTTAGTCGCTACAGTGTTGGGCCATCTATTTTTTCTCTTGACATGGAGTCGCTACTAAATGCTGGAAGTTCGACAGGATCAATCACTACAAATGCGTTGATGGATTTCACCTACGATATCTACAATTCCGAAAATATGATGCTGCATCCTGATGCTGCAACTAGCAATGTGCCGGGCTCAGCCTCAGCACTGTGGAATATCATCACTAGAGCGTACTATGGATTTATAATTCCGGGCACAGATACATTTGCAGTCTTCGGGTCTTCGGGAGGTATTGAGAGTGGTATTGGCTATAAGATAACTCAGACTGATGGAAATGTTTGTGGCGGACCTTGCTCGTATAATCCTGCGGATAACTACAATTACTACTGGCTTTTTGATATGAATGATATTGTGAGCGCTAGCAATGTGTGGAATCCTCGCCCTTATGATTACGGAGTCCTCTCGGTACCGTATGCTAATGGTGGTTCGTACAACCAAATTATTGGAGGTACCTTTGACCCAGATACTAGAATGCTATATCTATCACTTAAAGAGGCGGGATATACAGGGCAATATGATTATGTACCAGCAATAGTGAGCTACAAGATTGATGAGCTTTGATCTGATAGGATTATAAATTGAGATAGTACATCATGAGTCTCAAAAAATAGTTTCGTATTCAAATTACTAATCAAAAACAAAAACATGCAAAACCTCCTAACTACCAAAAAAAGCTACTACGCTCTGATCGGCGTTGGGATCTTTGCAATCCTTGCCGGACTACTAACAACAAACACCTTCAACTGGAGAACTGACCTCTCTACCTCACAAGCAGGCTTCAATGATGTACTCATACGAGCTAAGGGCGTAAGTGGTGAGGAAAGCATTGCTCTGTACATCAACAACCAACCAACTCAGGTATGGGGACTTACAACTTCTTACCAAAACTTCATCTACACTCCTACTGGAGAGATGACTGTAAATGAACTATCAGTACACTTCCTAAACGATAGATGGGATCCAGCAAACAACATCAATGACAACGTCCAAATAGACTACATCAAAGTTAATGGAGTAACCTACCAAAGTGAACATAGCTCCACAACCTCTACAGGATCATGGAGTAGTGATAACT
>JBBKXV010000053.1:0-1182 GCA_037969665.1 Candidatus Altimarinota bacterium | reverse complement strand
ATCTGTGCAGCAATAGGAAACTACTTTCAAAGAAGGGCACGAAAAAAACTGAATGCCCTTTCACTCATGACAATCCGAAGTATCCTTGGCTGTCTTTTTCTATTTCCACTCGCCTACTCCATAAGCCCAGCTCCGAGCCTAGAATCATGGATCTCTGCATGGCCCTACCTATGTATCAACGGCATGTTGCTCTTGGGTATATCAAAAGTCTTTTGGATAGAAAGTATTCACAGAATACCTGTACAAAAAGCTTCTGCAATGACTACTATTACTCCTGCACTCACACTGGTTTTTGCATACCTTATATTGGGTACGCCACCTACTATATGGCAAGTAGTTGGTTTTCTACCAATGGTACTTGGCATGGTACTCATTACAAATCGTTGCCCCTGACACACAATGCATAACATACAAGCGTGCCATTTCCTTGGTAACAATAGCATTCGCCCCTTTACCTTATTACTCCTCACCAACGGCCTTCTCAAGAGTAAACTTTTCCTCCTCAAGATACTTGAGTTGAAACTTACTCAAACTAGTACCCTTCTTGAGCTCTTCCTTGATAAAGTCTAAGTACTCCTTTGCAGTAACGTGCTCCTGCTCAGTGAGTGGAGCCGCATAGGCCACAATAATATCTAACTTATTCTTCATGGAGTCCATATGTACTGTACCACGTCGTAGAATATACGTATTTATATTGTCCCCAGCTGTAATCTCAGCATGGGTAAAATTGATCACACCAAAGAGAGGGGCATGACCATCCTTGATAGAAAGCTCTCCGGCTTCTGTGGCCATGTGAATTCCATCAATCTCTTGTTCTAGAATTACTTTTTCTGGTGTTTGTATGCGTAGCTTCATAATACGTATGCCTGTGATAGATTTAGGGAAAGCAATTGCCTTCCCTGATTATAATTTGATATTAGTCCTTTTTATTCTTCATTGCCTCCTCATGTCTCTCTTTTACCTCATCTAATCCAGCAACCATATAAAAATGATTTTCATGGATATGATCGACCTTACCATCTAGGATTTCTCTACACCCTGCCACAGTATCTGATACCTTTACGTATACTCCTGGAGTACCTGTAAATTGTTCTGCCACGTGCATGTTTTGAGCCATAAACTTTTGTAGCTTTCGAGCTCGGTTTACAGCGTCCTTATCCTCCTCTGATAACTCATCCATAC
>JBBKXV010000052.1:0-2900 GCA_037969665.1 Candidatus Altimarinota bacterium | reverse complement strand
ACTCCCGTATCCTTACCTGGACGAATTTCCAATGACACTCCATTTCTATTTGCTAGTATATGTCCACACTCCTCTTTAATTTTTCCAATAAAGGGTAATATTATGTATGTGGTCGATAGCTCAGGGTACCTATTGGAAGGTAATGTATCGGAGTAAACCTGCTTTTCTAAAAAAATGAGCTCGGATAGGAACTGAGTATAGTTGGTGGTACCAAGTTCTTCCATCAAGCACCTAATGGCAGTTTCAGAAGGAGTCTCATCTGGGTATGCTTTTTCAGATATAGCAGGTACACCTTTGGTTAATCGAGGTTGTAATCTTTTTTTAAGCTTTTTCTTACGTGTACTTATGTCAGTTGCCTTATGTGACTCCACAATAGTGCAGTTTTCTTCAGTGGGGTGAGAAAGTTGTATCTTACAAACGGTACACATGCGAAATACTGTACTATAATGATTAACAAGGGCACCTAGTTTAGATAGATGTGGTATCTGATTACGTATCATTGACCGTACGGTTTTTTCTGAAGCAATACAATTATACTGTTCTCTTAACACTTCTTTAAATTTATTTGTGTCATGAATAATCACCATTTGACTCTCTTTGGATGTTAATTCCTTAAAGAGGTCACTGTAGGCTCTGTCATCCCACAGTTCGGAATCCACGAATGAGTATGTGTCAAGGAAGTCCCTCATTTCATTCTCGCTCTCAAATGACAGTATACGGTGCATGATGTCTGGGTGAATGTCAACCCATAGTATAGCGATGATATGTGATTATGCAATACACCATTAAATATTATGTTTATAAAAGAAAATAACACATTGAATTTGGTATGTGTTACTTTGATAAAAATAGAGTAGTACTATGAAGCTTTTGATTACTTTTTGTACAGATAAACAAGAGTATGAGATAATGAAGACAGACTAAATATGAAAAATATGAAATTACAGCAACTACTGCAGGTACAGCGTGTTCCTAAAAATGAAGTAAGAGATCTGCTCAGAATGGAGATGTCCATATCTTTCGACTATGTGGTATTGCTTAGCTTGTCTATCATGGTCTCCACCATGGGATTGGTGATGAACAACACTGCGATTATTATTGGCTCTATGATTTTATCCCCATTGCTTTGGCCTGTGCTGGGGTTAGCTCTAGGTACGGTAGAAGGAGAAAGAAAGCCACTCATCTCTTCACTGATAACCTTGATAGTGAGCATACTACTAACATTACTTCTTTCGTATTTATTGGGACTAGTATTTTTGGGGTTATTGGCCAGTCCAACCGAGGAGATGCTGCTCCGTAGTCAGCCAAATCTTTTGGATCTTGCGGTGGCATTGGTAGTGGGATTTGCAGCACCACTTATGGTGATTTGGAAGAAGTTTTCAAGCTCTGCTGCGGGCGTGGCGGTGGCAGCATCACTCTTGCCACCATTAACAGTAACGGGTATGGGTCTAGCCATGGGCCTGCCTGAGGTGGCCTGGGGAAGCTTCTTATTGTTTTTTACCAATCTGGCATCGATGCTGTTTGCCGGTATTATCCTCTTATTTATTGCTGGATACCGCCGCAAAAAACATGAGGAACGTGCCACTTCAGTAAGGGTCGGCATTTACCTTACCTTTGCAACGCTACTGATCATTGGTATACAACTTTTTTTCCCTCTCTATGCTCTCATACAGACTCAGGCAAAAGAAATGCAGGTAAAAGAAGTAATAGCATCATACTTTAAAGAAAAAGAGTCAGAAGTAACTGTTGAAAGCTTGAGTCTGTATCATCTCATTCAAGAGGACGGATACAGTTTAAGTACAGTGCTCCGTAGTACCAACGATATACGTATTTCACTTGATGAAAAGAAAAACCTAGAGGTCAAGCTGGCCTCAATGCTTGGTGAAAGAGTGTTATTGGATATACGGTTATTGCCATCACTTACAGTGGTGACAGCAGATGTATTAGCCAAGGAGGGGTTACTTTCTTTGAAGGGTAAGGTCGAGTCACTCTTGCTGAAAAAAATGGCAGAGTTGGATCCATCATTGGGCCTAGATACAGTGGATGTCCGTGAGTCTGGTGATGCGCTGTTGGTCTCTATGCTCCTTCGCGTACCTGAAAAAAGTACAGTCTCTGAAAAACAAACCCGTGAACTTGAGAAAGGCCTTTCAGATGATTTGGCAAGAGCAGTGACTCTAGATGTACAAATTGTCCGAGTGGCTAGAGCAGAGCAGCAGTTATTACTTTCTCCAGAGGAAACATTGGCCAATGAGATATACGAAGTGGTGACGAGCTATACAGAGGACTACTTTGGTTTTTGGAATGTTAGCCTAGAAAAACTTCGCGTTGCGTATGATAAAAAGAGTGGGAAGTACAATGTCATGCTAGAGTTACATACGGATGACAAAGGTGCTACTCTTCAGTCTAGCGTACAGTCATTAAAAAATCATCTCTTTGTTACTTTTTCAAAAATGCCACAGGAGGCGTTTACGTTTCAAGTAAAGCACTATTCTTACGACCAGTTGTAGCTGTATAAGCTAGGGTTTATGAAAAAGGTATGTATCCTTACATACTGTGTGTAGCTTTTTTTTGATAGGTATACTGCGAGATGCAGGAGAATAAAAGTGTACTTTTTAGTAGAGGGAGTATATAGTTTTTTTGTTATATTTTTTACTCATTGTATGAAACAGTTACTTTCAGTAGTGGTAGTAGGTTCTTTAGCCGTGGCTCTTGCTTCTTGTGCTAGCACTCCAAGCTCTAGCATTACTCTCACAAAGTCAGAGTACGTAGCAGGTGATGCTATAGAGGCAACATTTACAACAGTTGATGGTTTGGATAGAAGCGCATGGATTGGAGTGATACCAAGCAGTACTCCCCATGGTACGGAAGAGGCAAATGACGCTGCTGATGTAGCTTATATG
>JBBKXV010000051.1:0-3799 GCA_037969665.1 Candidatus Altimarinota bacterium | reverse complement strand
CCGTAAGAAACGGTGGTGGCTTTTTTGCTTCTTTGTGAGAAATTACTCACCTACGACTTCAACTTCAACTTGCTCCACAGGAAGTGTCGTTGTTGTCTCATCTTGTACTGCTGGTGTTGTTAGTCCACCAAGAAGTGTAGTAAGATCAATGGCATTCTCAGGAGTCTCAATAGTGACACTCTTCTTTTCAAATGATCCCTCAAAACTAAGATCAAGTGATGGACCATCTACCGTCTTTAGTGTCATTGTCCCAGTATTCTTATTGTTATTCATCTTTCCCATAATAGCTACGTTGACAAGCTCAGCACCATCATTCATCCCCTTCACTGTAAAGCTAAGGTCTGCCTTGTCTGTGCTAGATGAGCTAGCCTCAAAAGCAATATCAAAGCTAGAAGACCCTTCAGTCATCACTCCCTTGATAGATAGCTTTGAAAATCTCATGTTTTTAGCATCTACGTAGACCATCATCTCCATAGGAGAGTTATTGATTGCTGCAATTGCTTCAGCAATATTTGCTTTTTCTTCAGTTGAAATATCTACAGGTGCCTTAGATATTTCAAAGAACTTCTCAAGAAGTGTTATTACTCCTTCACTACGCAACCCAACCTTGTATACATACATACCATTTTCTGTTGGTAGTGTCTCTTTTACGTCAAAGACTTGAGTGTCTTTGTAGGTTTCCATAAGCATTTTCAAGTCTGCTAGAGTAAACGTCTGTAGAGTTACAGCGCTACCACCTTGCTCCTGTAGTGCCTCTTGACTAAGTTGGTACCAGTCACCAATATATGGTTTTGTCTGAGTGAGCATTGCTTCAATCTGTGCCTTGATTTGCTCATTTGCAATATCCACAGATAATTCTGAAACTTTAAGATAGATATCTTTTGCAGTTCCAACAAGGTTTGCTGCAAGCTTTCCTGTAGCAGCACCAACTGGACTTTCTGTAAGGGCGATATTGAGTGTCATATCAGCAGAGACCTGTTGATCATCATCTTTATTGTTGATCATTGTGGTTGCGTCCATAGCAATGGTTCCTTTTGCACCTGCAATTGCCATGGCATCGATGTCTCCCTTTAATGACAATGTTCCTGTACCTTCTGACTTCTTTTCAATAGCTGCTGTAGTTTCAGCCACAAACGTTGACCGTGCATTTGAAAGCACTGTATCACTTGAAAGAGAGGTGTCCACAGCAGGAGCACCACAACTAGTAAGCAAAAATGCACAAGTAAGACCGATACCTAAAGTTCTTTTCATCATAATTGTAAAAATAAATGTAATATAGAAAAAATAGTACCTTCATGTTGTAATCTAAAACATAAATTATTGCAATACGTCAAACTTGCGCTAACTAAGAAAAGCGGTGTAGACCTTTGTTGTGCTCGGCCAAGAGCTCACCCATGAGTTCCATTGTATCGTCTTGGGCAGAGATATTGTTGCCAGTGTTTGAGCAGAGGCCACATTGAAAGGTAATGGAGAGTCGTCCTCCCTTTAGAAGCTGTGCTGATATTGGTTTCATAAGTCCATGACACAAATTAGCACGATCTCCTGGGACATTATCTACATGTTTTGAATAGAGGCACTTTGGACAGTGATTTCGTGAGGGCCCTTTTGCTGCACCAGTGGTGTACATGCAATGTTCACAGGTGAATCCTTGATTATTTCTAATCAATTTCATAGAAAAATTATTTTAAGAGAGCAACACTTGTATCATTCTTCAAGTATACAATTTCAGGAAGGGGGCGCATGGTGCTGGAAATTTTGGAGCTTTCTAATCTATTGAGGGAAGTGAGTTTTGATAACTTTAGGGACCAATAGTTGGCTTTTTGCATGAGTAGCTTTTCCTCTTCTTTAAGCTCTTTGAGAATATAGCCTTTAGCAGCACTTTTATTAGAGTGAATAAGGTGGCTAATGCTCACAGTACAGATAAGGAAGATGAGTAATACCACTAAGGTATTTGTACCAAAAACAACACGCTGTGATAGCGTCTTTTTCTTTTCTCCTCGTCTTGTTGTTCTTCCCCTGGTCATGAGTAGCTCACCCATAGTTCTTTATTTTTTTATTGCTAGTCGTAGTTTGGCACTTCTTGCTCTCGGGTTGAGTTGTATCTCATGGGGAGAGGGAAGAAATGCTTTTCTTTGGACTAGTGTGATAGTAGATAAATGGTTGCAGTCACAGGGCAGCATCTTATTGGTACAGATGCAATCTGTGGCTTCTTTTTTTAGAGCATGCTTTACAATACGGTCTTCAAGTGAGTGGTAGGTGAGAATAGCTAGTCTACCTCCTGGGGCAAGGCACTCCATGGCAATGCTCATGGTATCCTCTAACCTCTTTAACTCTTGATTTACTTCAAGTCTCAATGCTTGGAATACCTTGGTGGCATTGTGGTGTTTTCGGCGATCACGCTGAAGCTCCTTATCGCAGAGGGCTACAAGCTCACTCGTGAGTGTAAATGCCTTTATTTTTCGTTGTTCCACAATAGCCTTGGCAATTCTCTTTGATTGTGGCTCCTCTCCAAGGGAGAAGAAAAGCGTGATAAGCTCTTGTTCACTATAGGTGTTCACAATGGTTGCTGCTGTGACTTGTTGCTCCATGTCAAAGCGCATATCCAGTGGTCCATCTTGTTGAAAAGAGAATCCTCTTGATGCAATATCTACATGAGCGGAACAAATCCCGAGGTCAAGCAAGATTGCATCTACCTTACCAAAGATACCTAAGTCTGTGGCAATATCACCTAACTTATCAAAGCCAGAGTGATGAAAACTACAGATACTAGCACGAGATCCAAGGGACTCTTTAAGACGTAATGTTGTATGCTCTATATGTGAAAGATCGAGATCAATCCCCACCGCTACACGTATTGTAGGGTTGTGGGTGAGTATGGATTCCATGTGTCCTCCTAGTCCCAAGGTGCCATCTAGGTAGCTTTTGGGCTTACTTTCTGAGAAAAAGGAGAGGATCTCTGCTCCCATTACTGGGGTATGATGTAGCTCCTTGTTCAAAAGTATAGGGTTAGATACAATATGTATACACCAAAATGTGCATAACTTCCTATAAATTACTTTAGTTTCCCCTGTTCTTATGTCAACAAAAACCTGTCCAATGATGAAAACTGGAATTGACGGGAACGTTTTATTGTTGGTTTTGCACAATTTGAGGGGTAACACTCTTTATATTATAGTTGATTTGGGGTGCCAGTTTTCTCTAATTTTAAGATCGTGTAAAAAAAGCTTGCCTTGGATCTTGATCTTTGCTAATGTTGCCAGCGTTAAATTCTAGCGCGAGCTATTGGTGCTCAAAACTACGATTATTTAAAACTATTTAATAACACGCTCTCTTATGGCAGAAAAATTTGTAAGAAACAAACCCCAACTTAATGTGGGTACGATTGGAAACGTTGACCATGGTAAAACAACATTGACAGCGGCATTGACACTTGTTGCAAATGCAAACAGTGCTAATGGATATGCATCAAATGTAAAAAACTATGATGAAATTGATAACGCTCCAGAAGAAAAGGAGAGAGGTATCACGATCTCATCATCTCATTGTGAATATGAGACTCCTAATCGTCACTACGCTCACGTTGACTGTCCAGGTCATGCTGACTACGTAAAAAATATGATTACTGGTGCAGCTCAGATGGATGGTGCAGTACTTGTAGTATCTGCAGCTGACGGACCTATGCCACAGACAAGAGAGCATATTCTTCTTGCTAAGCAGGTAAACGTGCCAAAAATTATTGTCTTTCTTAATAAGGTAGACATGGTTGACGATCCAGAGCTTTTAGAGCTAGTTGAAATGG
>JBBKXV010000050.1:0-1670 GCA_037969665.1 Candidatus Altimarinota bacterium | reverse complement strand
GTATTAAAACTCAATAAATTTAAAAAAGAAAATTGGGAAGGGAGACAGCTCTACGATGATGTTGCTGCCAATGAGTGGTATACTCCTTATATGAATTTTGCAGGTAATACTGGAATTATCCGTTCTGTGGACTCAAAACTAGATCCAAACAAAGAGCTCACTAGAGGTGAGATATCTGAGATCATGTATCTCCTTTATGTGATCCTAAATGGTAAGAACACAAACTTTCTGTTGGGACAGGCTGAAAAGCATATCATTCAAATAGAGAGGTATATGGAAGGAAATGACGCAGTATTGGCAAAGAGAGCTAGTGAGTTAGCTGTAGACTTTACCCAGCAGGCATACACGCTCAAACCAGATGATGCTATGGTGTTGTCTCTTGGAAAGATAGCAAAGGCGTATGACTATGTAGTGACGGCGTTTATCGCAGGTGTACAAAAAAACAAAGAGCTTGCGACGCAGTTTGCAAATATGGCTATAGACAAGGCCACAGAGGCCTGGGAATCGAATAGTGAGATGCAGTCAGTGGCAGCGCATATCAAGTCACGAGCTCGATCTATCATTGATCAGCTGTAGAGATGTATGTGCCGTAGATAAAAGAAAAAGGGCCTAGTGCCCTTTTTTATTTATATGTTCTTTGTTTCCTCTAGGACTTCCTCTACATGACCTGGGACTTTGACGTTTCTCCACACCTTGGTAATGATACCTTTTTCATTGATCAGAAAGGTGGAGCGCTCGATGCCCATGTATTTCCGTCCATACATGCTTTTTTCTTTGTATACTTGGTAGAGCTCACAGATCGTTGCTTCTTCATCAGCAAGTAAGGTAAAGTTGAGTGATTCTTTTTCTATAAACTTTTGGTGTCTTTTTACGCTGTCCTTGCTTACCCCTAGGATCACTGCACCTGTATCAGCAAAGTCTTGTAGGTGATCTCTAAACCCCTGTGCCTGTAGGGTACACCCTGAGGTCATATCTTTGGGGTAAAAGTAGAGGACTACTTTTTTTCCTAAGTAGTTGGAGAGAGTAGTATCCTCTCCAGCCTGATTGGGAAGGGTGAAGTCAGGAGCCTTGTTGCCTATATCTAACATAGTATGATAAGAATAATGTGAATATATCAGCATATACGCTTTTTAATAAAAGCCAAAGGAAGGATGCTTGACATAGACAGGATAGCGTAAACTTTCTCTTGCACTGAGTGGGCTTATCTCTATACTAGTACTCGCTACAAATACGCCGCGGTAGCTCAGGGGTAGAGCAGAGGACTGAAAATCCTTGTGTCGGTGGTTCAAATCCGCCTCGCGGCACCATTCTACGCCAAGGCTACGAATGGCGCAGCCATGAAGTAGGCTTGAGCAGGAGAATGAGTGCCCTCCGCAGCTTTAGCGAAGGACGGGTAGGATGTATGTAAATAGTAATTACAGTATTTTCCTGTAGGTGAAGTTTTCAGTGTAGACTGTAACAAGTATCTTCTATAGAAAAATATGTATTACGTATACATTATCCAAAGTATATCGTTTCCTAAACAACGATATAAAGGGTTTTCATCAAATCTTCAGAGAAGACTAAACGAGCATAATAGCAAAAAAGTATCTTCAACAATAAAGTATGCGCCTTGGACTCTAGTATTTTATGCAGCTTTCCAAGAGAAAACACTAGCACGTAATTTTGAG
>JBBKXV010000049.1:0-1034 GCA_037969665.1 Candidatus Altimarinota bacterium | reverse complement strand
AGTATCAAGCGCCTTACTCAAGCAACAGGACTTGAGAGCATTAAACTATCTCACTGCAACATATCAGAGCTACCTTACCTAGGAGGACTCCCCAATCTAAAGTATATTTATCTGTTCTCTTGTACCGACCTCGATTTCACTACCATTTCTAGACTCAAAGCACAAAAAATTGAAGTAAACACTGAAAGAGCTAAATTTCGTGTAAAGAAGCATGATGAAATAAAAACTAATCTCAGCTCTACACTTACTGAACATGAAATAACATCTCACCTCAAAGCCATACTTGCTGAAAATAACATAGAAATTGAAACCACTGTATTGGAACGAATTTGTGCTCAATTTATTAAGAAGCTAAACAACATGGGATAAGCCACGGGAAAACTGTGAACTTCAACTCCAATCTAGTTGTGTGGAAAGGGAAGATGATTTCATAGGACACTTTACTCATGCATTATACTAACTATCTTGATAGATGGCATGCTCCAAACAAATCTGAGTACCTAGTATATTTAAATACATCTGTACTAGGCAGATAGCATATTTCATCATTCTACTAAAAAAGCCCTGAGTTACCTCAGGGCTTTTCATTATTATCTCCCTGCAAACTCAAGCGTCCGTAGGAGGAAGCTAGCTACTTCATCTATACTCGCACTATCTCCTGGGTGGAAGTCCTCGTTGAGGATGATACCTCGCTCCACTGCGTAGTCTACATATCTGTAGTACCAAGCATCTCGTGGGACATCTATGAGGTTAGTGCTTCCACTTCCTGAGATCTCATACCCCATACGACCTAGCACCACCTCGAGGACTACCTTGAGGGCCTCTGCGCGTGAGATGTTATTATCTGGTTTGTAGGTCCCATCATGGAGGTACCCTGAGACAATCTCTTGTACCTTACCTAGGGTGATGTACATCGCATCTTTGTGCTCTTTTGGTACATCAGGGAAAGGTTCACTCGTCACCGCAGGGATGGTAAATGATCCACAGTCTGCTTGGAGGACAAGACGCAGGATCTCTGATCTTGCTATATTACC
>JBBKXV010000048.1:0-2255 GCA_037969665.1 Candidatus Altimarinota bacterium | reverse complement strand
TAAACATATGTAATATATAATAAACTTACCACGAGTATAGTGGGCAAGAATAGAAATACCAAGGAAAGAAAAAAGATTTTGTTGTCGTCAGATTTCTACACCAAACTATGCTGCTTGGGCAGAGAGAATATCCTCAGGATTTGTAGTGACCAAGTTTTTTTCAGAAAAGCTAGCAATGATTTGTATTGCCACGTGCTTATTTCCAGCAAAAAATAATCCTTGTCCCACACCACTATTGAGCAACATATACTTTTCACCTTCAGTGAGATGAAATACCTCTGCAAGTGGATCCACTGCTGCTGGGGATTGCTTGAGTAAGAGTTGCATCGCAGAGTTGGTCACAATAGGTTTTCCATAGGGTGACTTGATAAAGTCCTCCACATCTTGGGTGATAGTGGTAACTCCCAGATAATACTTACGTGCTCTTTTAACCAGGCCAAACATAAACTTTGCCGAGTCTTCATTTTGCATCATGATCCATGCCTCATCCACAACAAGCATTCTTTTTTTCAGCTTGCTACGCACTTTATTCCAAATGTAGTTGATGATGATATACATGGCAATTGGCCGTAGAGTTTCTTCTAGATCCCTGATACAAAACACCACCATACCTGTGGAAAGGTCAATATTGGTAGGTTGGTTAAAGAGACCAGCAAAGGTACCTTTTGTATACTTCTTGATTTTTTCTGCCAATTGTTCAGCACCAGTAATATTGGCAAGTACGTTATAGAGATCGCCCATGGTTGGCACCTCCATAGTATGTGGGTTGTCAGTTTCTAGTGTGATGCCTTTCAGGGCATATGTATCTATAAGTGCACGATCAAGTAGTGCATCCTCTGTAGGTGAAATAGTCCCGAGCATGAGCTTTAACATACCGGTGAGAGTGATGATATTCGTTCGTAGGATATCTCCCCGTTTTTTTACATTGGTCTCATCGTTTGGGAGATCAAAGGGATTTATACGTTCATCTGAGCTAAGAGAAACATTGAGATACGATCCGCCTACTGCTTCACAAAGGTTTTGATACTCATTTTCCGGGTCGATGACGATGACGTCAGTGCCTAGCATGAGACTTCTTAGGATTTCCAGCTTTATAGCAAAGGACTTACCAGCACCAGAGGTAGCAAAAATCACCGAATTTGCATTGGGTAAGGAAAATCGATCAAAGATGACTAGTCCGTCATTGTGTCTATTGATACCATATAAAATACCATCGTTTGAGGTAAGCTCTGAAGATGTAAATGGGAAAGAGGATGAGAGGGGGGAGGTATTCATATTTCTATAGATTCCTAGCTCATCTAGTCCGAGAGGTAAGGTAGAGTTCAAAGCATGCTCCATTTGAAAATTGGCTGGCTTAGAAAGTACCAATTTACCACCGAGGGTATTTTGAACCTTTTTGGCCTCAGTTTGTAGCTCTTTTTCGTCCTCGCTGTATACTGTGTAATAGAGAGCATAGTGAAAAAACTTTTCAGTACCTCGTTGGAGGTCATCACGTAGTTGTTCTGCATCTTGGTACGCTGCATCTAGTGCTGGATCACGAACAATTCCTTTTTCCTGGTTGAGATGGATCTGCGCACTGAGTTGAGCTACTTTGTTGCGAAGAAACTTCATGATCTTTGCAGAATCAATAGGATAGATAAACATGGAGACATCCATGGTCGTAGCCATATTAATGATATTGCCAAGCCAATTGGACTCAATAAATCTTGGATAGTTATACACAAAGAAACTTTTCCCATGCATGCCAGAAACCGTAACCTTATCTGATTTTAGCTCCATACTATCAGGAGCGATGATATGACGAATAGAAGTGAGACCTGCTTTATAGGTTTGTTCTGCCTTGGCTAGCTCCGTACGCTCCTCTTTGGTAAGTGTACTATTCTTTTTTTCTCTAGTTTGTGGGGTAGCCTTAGGCGTAGCTGTATCTACGGATGTCTTTTCATCCTTGGGAGTGAGTGTTGTTTCTTTCTTTGTAGTACTAGGTTCAAGATTGAGAAAGGAAAGAACAGTGTGTATTAGTCCTGTTTTTTTTTGTTTTTCCTCAGACATGGCGCTGTGTAAAAAGGTATTCACTTTATTATATCATGTAGGGCGTGAGAGGAGGGTGGGTTTTACTTTACAAATAATGCTTTTTACCGTTATCATATCTTTACAGTGATATACATGGTAAGAGGTAGATTTACTTTCCACCTTGCACAATAGATGACTTCCATCTATATTTTCATCTGTAAAATAAGGTGCGTTGGCCGAGTGGT
>JBBKXV010000047.1:0-1866 GCA_037969665.1 Candidatus Altimarinota bacterium | reverse complement strand
GGTCTATATGTATCATCCGCTTATTGGTGGTATAGTCTAAGTAGACTTTATTTAGGGGTGTATTATTGGGGTCTATCTCCCCTCTATTGATTTTATAATAGTCTAGGTTGGCAGCTGCGGAAACGTACATTTTAAAGTTTTTTTCGCTGGTCATCTCTAAGCCCCATCCGATGGCTTTGTGCTTAAGATTGACGGTGCATTGTACTGAGGCTGTATTGAACAGCATTGATTTACCCATTGATGGTCTGGCTCCTATGATTATGAGGTCTCCTGCCTCTGCTCCATTGAGCATAAAGTCTAGGTCGTGGATTCCAAATAATGGTATGCCTTTGATGCCTCCTTCTGCTGGGGTCGTGATATCTTTGATTGCGGACATGGCAATGTCTTCGTGTGTACGGTCTTGATATACTGCTTTGCCTTTGATACCTAACATGGCACTGTCTACGTCTGAGATGATCTCGTGGGCAGGCTTCTCATTGGCATAGCAGTCGGCTATGAATGTGGTGGAGGCTTGTATGATGGCTCGCTTTTCTGATTGCTCCTTTACTATGAGGCAATGGTACTCTAGTGAGCTGTAGGTGGGATTAATAGCTATTATCTCTGTAAGATATCCGATACCTCCTATATCTGGTGACTTACCTACACTCTCTAGGTGCTTGTGTACTGATAGTAGATCTACTGGTCTATTGGTGGTGTGTAGTGTGCTGATGCTGTCAAATATGATGGCATGCTTAATGTTGTAAAAGTCTGTGGGTGTAAGGATGTCTGTAGCTATCCTGACTGTAGTGCTAGACTGCATACAACATGAGATGATGTGCTGCTCTATCTCCTGAGCTTGTGGCTGGATGCGGCCGTGGATGGCTTGGTCTAGTGTCTTTGGACTGTTGATGCTCATTGTTAGGAGATGGATTATGATGATTAGTGATTGCATGGTTTAATGTTTGTAAAGTTGTACGGTCCCTTCTGGCTGGAAGGTGTCTGTGATTATCCTGATACCTCCATAGTTAGGCACTAATGATGTGGTGGTCTTGGTCTGGTGACCGTACATCTTAGCTTGTACTCTTAGGTGGTCTAGTAGTATCTTATGTGTGCTAGGATGCATGACTATGAGGGTAGGCTGTTGCCTATGTGTTTTGATGTAATTGAGGAATGCTTGGTCTAGTTGGTCATTGATTAGTCTTGGATTGTGACTAGGTGGTGTGGTGGTGTGGTGGTGGTGGTGTTGAGTTTGCATAGTATTTAGTTTTGATGGTGTGTGATTATTGATTTGTTGGGGTGGAGTGGATTACCGTATTGATCATGGGCTACTATGTGCAGCTCAATGTATGGCACTAGCTCTGTGCCTATGGTCGGCTCTTGGTATATCACTCCTTCTATCTGCTCTATGTTATCGATAGTGTAAATCCTTGTTTTTGTTTTAGCTTTCATTTTTATGTATTGTTAATTAGTCTAATAAGTAGGTGTAGTCATTGCCAAATATGTACTCGCTGGCACTTAATAGTATGAGTGATGGCTTGGTGTCTGGGTATGCTTCGCGGAGTATGGTGATTGCTTCTTTTGCCGCAGATAGTGGATCGCTGTGGTCTGCTACTTGGATCTTATCAAGTATGACTTGCTGTCTAGCTATTGATAGGTAGTAATCTTTGATATTAGGGTATTGATCTTGGACTGTGGCTCTTAGGGTGGATAGCTCTAGGAGTGTGTCTAGTATATTATGTGTGATGGGATTGATTGTTTTTGTTTTCATTTTTTTATATTTTGATGATTTAATATTTATATGATATGGGTGCTTACAGTGTGGGCAGGTGTATGTCTCACATCTGACACAGTATGACTCTTGGCAATTGGCACAGGTGACGTCTATGC